>DASQRT010000140.1:0-2384 GCA_035642795.1 Nitrospirales bacterium | reverse complement strand
GCGGGATCGACGGGCGAATCGACGCGCTCCGGTTTCAGCGACAGATAGGCGCGCGGTTTGACAGGCACAGGATTCCGGAACAGCGCGAGATCGTAATCCAGGAGTTCGGCTATGAGCATGCCGGCCAGACGGGGATCCCTGGTGTGAAGCCGTGGCCCGACGAAGTACTTGATGTTGAACCGCGCGGTCGTCTCCATGCCTTTCTGCTGCCGAGGCAGTATCGCGAGCGCCGAGTTGAAGCCGGGCAGGTAATGATTGGCCGACTCGATATGAAACAGCGCATTGTGCTCCAGATCAAGCCCCTGCCGGCGACGCACCGACCCTGGTCCCTCGGGCCCCAGCAGACGATCGATGTGTTCGGGCAGGCGGATCGCAAACCGGCTATCGCTGCTGATCGTGACGATCCTGAAGCGACCGGCCTCCAGATGACCTTCCCTTGTCTGGATGGCCTTGGCGAGCGGCGGCGTGAAAGCGGCGGCCTCCGCGGGCCCCAGATGGTATGCGTCAAAATTCGCCCGCCAGAGGTCGAGGGCGACGAGGGCCACAACTGTGAGGAGGAACATCGCTTGGCGGAGCCAGCCGCGCTGAGCGGCGAGGACGGCTAGCCACAGGCCCAGCGCCGTGACCGCATTGAAGAGGAATGCGCGTGCTGCGGAACTGGTCACCGTGGAGGCCAGAGCCTCCGGCGCGCCGAAGCGAGTCGCCACCCAGGCACCGATGGCTTCGGTGTGCAGGCCGATGGCGGCCATGCCGCACAGGCCCGCGACGACGAGCCACGGCGTCGGGCAACCTTTGCGGGCACGCAGCGCGTCGAGTCCGGCCCCCGCGAGCATGGCCGCCGCGAACGAGGCCACGCCCATGAGCTTCTCGGGGTAGCGGAACACCGACCAGAACGGCACCACATGGGAGAAGACTTCATAGAGGCCGCCGAACCGTCCGAGCGCTAGGAGCAGGGCGAGGCTTCCGAGCAGGGAAAGCGCTAGCAGGTCGCGCCGCCGCCAGGATCCGAGGAGGGCCAACCCCGCCACTGGAACCCCGACGTAGAGGCTCTCCGCCCACTGGCCGCGGTTACCGTTCCCGAAGAAGAAGCGCCCCATCTCCACAGCATCCGCGTGCTCGCCGACCGGAGATGCCACCATGGTTACCAACCGGAGCGGGTGGGTCGACCAAGTCACGGTCTGTTTCTGGAACAGGGCGGGTTGCGTGCGCTCGCTGTCCACGAACACTGCCCACGCTGGTCCGAGCTGGATACCCGCGAGCAGGCCAGCCAGGCTTCCGACACAGGCCAGCCGCAGCAGGCCAGCGTGGCGCGGCTTGGGCATGCGGACCGCCGTCCACAGCAGTGCGATGAAGCCGAAATAATACCCCGTCTGCACGTCGCCGTTTAGGAACACCGATGCCCAGACCACTGCAGGCCCTACCGTCCAAGCGGGAGCGCCCACGAGGGCCTTTTCGAGGGCGGCGCAGAAGAGCGGCAGCACGCAGATCGAATACAGATACACAATGTTGTCGGTGAGCGACACAATGTAGCCCGAGAGCGCGAATACGATGCCAGTTAGCAAGGCTCCCGTGCGCGAAAAGCGGAGGACGCGTCCCAGCAGGAAAGCGCCAATGGCGGCCAGCAGGCAGGAAAGCAGCGTGGAGGCGCGATACGCGTCGGGGATGGAGAGGAAGAAATAGAGTGCCGTGAATGGGTGAAACACTCCGGTGGCGGTTGCGCCGATGAAAGGGCGACCCAGGGCGTCATAGGGGAACCACTGCGGCAGTTCACCGGCCGAGAGCCGTTCGATCAGATGCTGCTTGAGCGGGAGAAAAACTCCGTAGGCGTCCCGTTTGATCAGCACGAGGCCCGGCAGCCAGAGGCCGTGGTAGAAGGCGAGCATGATACCAAGGAGGACCGCGATGGCCAAGGCGTTCGTGGAAGTGGCCCTGGTACGGGGTGCTGACGTGGAATGGAAAACCTCCGGGAGTGCGGGCGGGCTCATGCACTATTCTCCGAGGGATGCCTCCGTTCCCACCGGGCGCGCGCGATCATCGCCAGACAGATCAGACACCCTGAAAGTGAAGCTCCGGCACCCGCCCGCAACAGCGGGGTCTCGTACCGGAACGTGACCATGTGAAGGCCCGCCGGCACGACGACCGCTCGGACCAGCGCGTTGGCCCGCATGATGGGAAGGTCGAGACCGCTCTCGAGCTTCGCGGTCCAGCCCTGATCAAAGGCGTCGAGCAGGATGAGCACCGCCGGCTGCGGGGTCTCCACCCACACGCGCACCTCTTCGGGCGCATAGCGCTCGATCACTGCCTTTCCTGCTCGAGCGGGTCCTGGTAACGTCACCGCAGATGTCTCAATCACATCCACCTCGCCGCTCAGGAAATCTGATCGC
>DASQRT010000139.1:0-5995 GCA_035642795.1 Nitrospirales bacterium | reverse complement strand
GGCAAGCGCGCAGAAGAATCTCGAAAAGCCAGAGAAGACCGACAAGAAGGGACCGATGGCGGGCATGATGCTGACCCTCTTCGCCATCATCACCGGCCATCAAGGCGCCACCCGCTGAACCCACTCAGGCTGTAAGCCATTCCCTCCGCCAGGGCGCCCGCTCGGCGCCACCCTCTCCTAGGCTTTGCGCCCGATTTCTTTGAGTAGTGCTAACAGTGCAGCTTGGGGATCGGGAGCCGCGAGCACCGCGGAGACCACCGCGCAGCAATCGGCACCCGCGGCGACGACCTCACGGACATTCTTGGCCTTGATCCCGCCGATCGCCACGATCGGCAAGCGCACCTTCGCCCGCACCTCCCGCAGCCCGGCTATGCCGACGACCGGGTCCGGACGTTCCTTCGTGGACGTCGGAAAGATCGGCCCGAAGCCGATATAATCCGCCCCCCCGGTGTCGGCATCGAGCGCCTGCTTCAGGTTGTGCGTCGAGATCCCGATCAGCTTGTCGGGTCCCAGGATCGTCCGTGCATCGGCCAGCGGCAAGTCCTCCTGCCCCAGATGCACTCCATCCGCGCCGACCGCCTGCGCGACATCCGCCCGGTCGTTCACGATGAACGTTCCCCCACCGGCCCGGACCAGCGCGCATAACTGAGCCGCCAAGTCATAAAACTCGCCTGTGTGCGGGGTTTTGATTCGCAGTTGAAAAAGGCGCACTCCGGTTGTGAGCGCGGTCTTGACGAGATCGGTCAACGACAGGGAGCCCGCGACGGCCGGGTCCAAGATCAGGTAAAGCCCTCGCGGCAGTGCGTGTGAGCGGCTCACGCGCCCACCACACTCAGCTGGTCGGTGGAGGAGAGGAGAAGCGCTCGAGGAAGGCGGTGGAGAAGCGGCCCTTTTGAAAGTCGGGGTCGTCGAGGATGCGGCGGTGCAACGGGATCGTGGTCTTGATCCCTTCCACCACGCACTCGTCCAAAGCGCGCCGCATCCGGGCCAGAGCCTCGTCGCGCGTCAGGCCGTGGACGATCAGTTTCGCAATCAGCGAGTCGTAGTGAGAGGTGATCTTGGACCCCGTCTCGATCGCCGTATCCACCCGGACCCCCGGACCTCCCGGCGGATGGCAGCGCGTGATCAGCCCTGCGCACGGCGTGAAGGTGTCCGGACACTCGGCATTGATCCGGCACTCGATGCTGTGGCCGATCATCTTCACGTCCTGCTGCTTCCAGGACAGCGGCAGGCCCGCGGCGATCCTGATCTGCTCCTTGACGAGATCGATGCCGGTGACCTCTTCGGTGATGGGATGCTCGACCTGGATCCGCGTGTTCATCTCCATGAAATAGAACCGGCGCTCCTTGTCCAGCAGGAACTCCACGGTCCCGGCATTCCGGTACCGGACTGCCTGGGCGGCTTCGACCGCCACGCGACCCAGTTCGCGCCGGAGGCGATCGTCCACGGCCGGCGACGGCGTCTCCTCGAGGAGCTTCTGGTAGCGGCGCTGGACGGAACAGTCCCGCTCCCCGAGATAGATCGTCCGGCCGCGCTCGTCCGCCAGAATCTGGACTTCAATGTGGCGCGGCTCAAGGAAGTACCGCTCCACGTACACGCTCTGGTTGCCGAACGCCGCGTTGGCCTCCGCACGGGCCGCCTGGAAGGCGTGCGCCAGTTCATCCTCCTTGTTCACCACCCGCATCCCGCGCCCCCCGCCCCCCGCCGACGCCTTGATGATCACCGGATAGCCGATCTTGGCCGCCACCTCCGCGGCCTCCTGCTCGCTCGCGATCACTCCCTCGCTGCCGGGCAGCACCGGCAGCCCGTGGCGGCTCATCATGTCGCGCGCCTTCGCCTTGTCCCCCATCGTGCCAATGTTCTCGGAGGTCGGCCCGATGAACTTGATGCCGATGGACTCGCACACCTCGGCGAAGTGGGCGTTCTCGGCTAGGAAGCCGTACCCCGGGTGGACGGCGTCGCAGGCGGTGATCTCCGCCGCGCTCAGGATGTTCGGAATGTTGCAGTAACTGAGCGCCGGATCGGCCGGCCCGATGCACAGGTGCTCGTCCGCGGACCGCACGTGCAGGGAGTCATTGTCCACTTCAGAATGGACGGCCACGCTGCGGATGCCCAGTTCCTTGCAGGCCCGGATGACCCGCACCGCGATCTCGCCGCGGTTGGCCACGAGGATTTTCTTGAACACCCCTCAGCCCTCCGGTTGGGCGCCCGGCTCGATCAGGAAGAGCGGCTCGCCGTACTCGACCGGCTTAGCGTTCTCCATGAGAATTTTAGCCACGCGCCCGTCGGCATCGGACTCGATCTCGTTCATCAGCTTCATAGCCTCAACGATGCAGAGCACCTGACCTTTTTTCACGTACGAGCCTTCTTCCACGTACACCTCGGAGTAAGGAGACGCCGACCGGTAGAAGGTCCCTACAATGGGCGAGCGCACGGTCACCAGGCCTTCCGTGGACGGGTCGGCCGTTGGCACGTCCGTCGGTGCGGCGGTGCGCTCGGCAGCGGGCACGGACACCTCGACGGATGGGGAAGGCGCGGCTGCCCCTTCGCGCCGCAGCCGGATCCGGAGTCCATTGCGCTCGACCTCGAGGTCGCTGACGCCCGCCTTCTGGAACACCGCGATCAGGTCCTGCAAGACCTTGGGGTCCACCAGGGCGTCCGGACGCGGCTTGGGCTGCGCCGCGGCGGGCTTCCTGGCGGATTTAGCTGGGGGGCGTTTCATCAGGCCCGTTCCACGTATTCGCGCGTGCGGGTGTCCACCTTGACCACCACCCCTTCCTCGATATACAGCGGCACCTTGATGGTCGCCCCGCTCTCCAGGATCGCATGCTTCGAACCGCCGGAAGCCGTGTCGCCGCGCACGCCCGGCTCCGTCTTCACGATCTTGAGCTCGACAAAGACCGGCAGCTCCATCCCGATCGGCGTCCCTTTATGGAGCAGCAGCTTGACGGTCATGTTCTCCTTGAGGAGGTCCCAACCGTCTCCCAGATGCTCCCGGTCAAACGTCAACTGCTCGTAGGTCGTCGTGTCCATGAAGGTGTACTGGCCGCCCTCCACGTAGAGAAAGGTCATCTCCCGCTCGTCGAGATCGGGTGTGGGCAGCTTTTCCCCCGAACGGTAGGTCCGTTCGATGACGTTCCCGGTCCTGAGACTCTTGAGCTTGGTCCGTACGAAGGCTCCGCCTTTCCCGGGCTTGACGTGCTGAAATTCGATGATCGTGTAGGGCTCTCCATCCAGCTCGAGCTTCGCCCCGTTGCGAAATTCCGACGTTGAGATCACGGGTCTGTCTTGCCTCCTTCTGATCCATCGTGCTACTTCTTCGATGTGGCCTGTTGCGCCCGCACGTGCGCGACGGCGGCCCGCAGCCCCAGCGCATAGCTGTCCGGGCCAAACCCCGAAATCTGCCCGACCGCCACGCCGGCGATGTAGGAATGCTGCCGGAACTCCTCGCGCCGATAGAGATTGGAGAGGTGCACCTCGACGGTCGGAATGCCGACCGCCGCGATGGCGTCGCGCAGGGCGATGCTCGTGTGCGTGTACGCGCCGGGATTGATCACCAGCGCATCGTACTGGCCCACCGCTTTCTGAATCCACGCCACTAGCTCGCCTTCGTCATTGGACTGATGGACCGTGAGGCCCGCGCCGAGCTCTTTCGCCAGCGCGTCCAGGTCGCGGTTGATCCCGTCCAGCGTGAACGCCCCGTAGATGTGGGGCTCGCGAGAGCCTAACAGATTCAGGTTCGGCCCATGGAGGACCAGGATCTTCACGTCCGGCGGCGCTCACGCATCACGGCGAGCCAGCCTTCCAGCCGGCGGATGCGGGCCTTGCGCTTGGCCTGGTCCGGGGTTTCCGGTGACGCCTTCGCCGGAGCGTGACTGGCTCCCGCTCCTTCTTCCTCCAGCGCCATGATCTTTTCGTGCAACCGGAGATTGTTGGGCTCCTTGGCGGCAAGGCGACGATAGACCTCCAGGCCTTTCTCACGGTGCCCCTGCGAGATGTAGAGCTCGGCCAGAGTCTCGCTATCGGTGGAGTCTTCCATGTGGGGAGCCTCATGCTTCTCCGGGTGCTTGGCCTGCTTGGCATGTGCCGCCTTGTCGCCGCCCTGCAGCTCCTCGAGCAGATGGCCCATCTCACGGTCCTTGGAATTGGCGTGGAGGATGGTCTCGCAGGCTTTGACCGCCGACGCCGTATCCCCGAGCTTGTGATATACCTGCGCGAGCTTCCGGTAGGCGGCGAAATTGTCCGGCGCGGCCCTGATGACCTGCTCCAGCTCCACGCGAGCCAGCGTAAGATCCCCGGAGGTCCAATAGACTTCGCCCAGCATGACCCGGGCGCTGACCATCTTGGGGAACTTCTTGAGTCCTTCCTGTAGCACTTCGATGGCCTTGCCGAACTGTCCCGCTTCGACGAGTTCCTTGGCATCAGCCATGAATGCGTGGGATGCCGAATCGTTTGCCATCAGGGATTCCCTCCTGTTCGCCTCCGAGTGGTCTGTGCGGGGCTTCCAGCCTAAGGAAGTGTGAGCACCGCGTCAAGAATTCGATGTGCCAGCTCATGCTTGGACATGAGCGGCAACGCGTCACAACGGCCCGCGCGGTCCAGCAACGTCGCGCGGTTCGTGTCGGTGCCGAAGCCGGCTCCAGGCTCCGTGACATCGTTGGCGACGATCAGGTCCAGCGCCTTGTCGAGCAGCTTGCCCCTGGCGCGCGCGACCAGATCGCCCGTCTCTGCCGCGAACCCGACCACGACTTGCCCAGCCCGTCGCGACGCCAGTTCCTTCAAAATGTCCTTGGTCGGCTCCAGCGCCAGCATCCGCACGTCGCGGCCTTTCGGCACCTTGCCCCTGGCCTGGCGCGCCGGCTGGAAATCGGCGACCGCCGCCGCCATGATCAGCACATCGGTGCCTGGGAACCGGGTGACGACTTCTTTGCGCATCTCCTCGGACGTGACCACCGGGACATACGTGACGTTAGGAACGGGCGCGAGACTGGTCGGCCCCGCGACCAGGACGACGTCAGCCCCACGATCCCGCGCGGCTTCCGACAGGGCCCAGCCCATCTTCCCGGACGAACGGTTCGACAGGAACCGCACTGGATCGAGCGGTTCCTGTGTCGGCCCGGCCGTGATGAGGATCCGCCGACCGCGAAAGTCCTTGGTGCAGAGCGCCCCGCAGATCGCCGCCAGGATGGGATCCTCCTCCGGAAAGCGCCCTTTGCCGACCCGGCCAGACGCCAACGGTCCAACTTCCGGTTCCAGCACAGTGACCCCGCGCTGACGGAGCGTCCGCACGTTAGCGCGGACCGCCGGGTGGGTCCACATCCCGCCGTCCATGGCGGGAACCACTACCACCGGGCACTCTGCCGCGAGTACGAGCGTAGTGAGGAGATCGTCGGCAAGGCCATGCGCCAGTTTGGCGACGCAGTGGGCTGAGGCCGGCGCGATCACAATCAGATCGGCTCCGTCCGCGAGCGCGAGGTGAGGCATGACATTCTTTGTGGGAGGGGGCCCCGCAGACGCCCCTCCCACACCCACCTCTCCCGTCTCCGATTCGAAGAGATCCGTGAAGACAGGGTGGCCTGTCAGGGCCTCAAAGGTCAGCGGTGCGACGAAGCGCTGCGCGGTGTGCGTCATGACCACGCGCACCGTCGCCCCTTCGGTCATCAGGCGGCGCGCCAGCGAGGCCGCCTTGTAGGCAGCGATGCTGCCGGTCACCCCGAGCACGATGGTCTTCCCCGTCAAGCGCGCAGCAGGCACGAGGGGGACACGATTAGTCGTATTCACTTGCCTCCGCAGGCTTGGAGTCGTCCACAATAACGCTCAGATCCTTCTTGATCTCGTTCGCGTCTTCGCCGCCCACGGGCACCAGTGTCAGCCGTTCAAGCTCGCGCTCCCGTTGCTTACGCGCTTCCTTCATGGCTTGGCGGGCCTCCTTCGCGACCAGGAACTTCACCTTGCCCTTCAACACCTCTTCCAGCGCCATCGTCGTCGGCTTGGT
>DASQRT010000138.1:0-2228 GCA_035642795.1 Nitrospirales bacterium | reverse complement strand
TCAGGCTCGCCAGCACGAGACGGTTGAGGTATATCATGTGCTGTTCCTCCCTCTCTTCAGCCCGCATCTTATCATGGCCAAAAAATCACGGGCAATCGCGTCAGATCAGCCCGCGCTTCTGCAAATAATCCTTGTCGATCTTGATGTCGGGCTGGCTTCCACTCTCACGGCCGGGGAAGAGTCGCTCGACGTACTTGCCGATGAGATCGGCCTCTAGGTTCACAGCATCGCCCGCCTGCTTGATCCCCAGCGTCGTGGCCTTGGCCGTGTGCGGAATGATGGTGACGCGGAATCCTCGATCGGTCACCTCGTTGAGCGTCAAGCTGATCCCGTCGACCGTGATCGACCCTTTGGGCACGCAATAGCGCAGAACCTCGCGGGGCGCTTCAACCATGAACTGGGACGCATCCGCTTCCTGGGCACGGGTGCGGATGATCCCGATTGCATCCACATGGCCGGTCACAAGATGTCCGCCGAGGCGGTCCCCCAGCCGCATGGCTCGCTCGAGGTTCACCGGATCGCCGGCTTTCAGCGAGCCCAGCGTCGTGACCTTCACCGTCTCGGACGAGATGTCCGCTTTTATTTCCGTATGGTCGAATCCGACCACGGTCAGGCACACGCCGTTCACCGTCACGCTGTCCCCGACCCGCAGATCCTCTAGGATCGTCTTCGCCAGAATCGAGACGCTGCTCCCCTGTCGCGTCTTGATGACCTCCTTGACGACCCCCATTTCCTCAATGATGCCGGTGAACATCCTGCCTCATTCTCCCATCTTTAGAGAGCCTAGTACGGTCCACCCACCCCGTCAAGAAGCTGACCCGACCGGACGGTCCGCTCCAACCGAGGCGTGGAACACGCCGGCCGCCACCAGGACGAAGCCGGCGATGATCGGAAACGCCGCCTGGAATCCCAGCGCGCCGACCAGCGCGCCCGACAGGATCGGACCCGAAGCATGGCCGATGTCCATGATAGTGCCTTGCATACCCATCGCCGACCCCAGCGTCTTGAGCTCCGACAGATCGGCAACGAGCGCCGCGGCCGCCGCGTTCACGATCGCCTCCCCGAAGCCAAAGAGCGCGGAAAGCGCCATCAGCCTAACAAACGAAGTGGTAAACGGGATCACGGCCAGCGAACCGGCGCAGACCACGAGCCCCAGCAGGATCAGCGGGCGCCGCCCGATCCGATCGGACGCCCAGCCCATCGTCGGTCTGGACGCGAACGACGTCACACTCTGAACGCCGAACAATACCCCCGCCTGCGCCGCGTCCAGCCCGATCCCGACCACATAGATCGGCAGGAACGCCATCAGCGCGCCGTTCGCGACCTGGCGCGCGCCATCGGTGGCGCTCGTGACTACGACTCGAACATTCCCCAACACTGTCTTTGCCCCGCGTGCCATGTCGGAAAGCACTGCCGCTGTCCCGGCGCCGGAGGCAACGCGCGGAGTTTGCGGCGGCAGCTTCATGAGGAAAAAGCACAGGACGGCAATCGCTCCCATGACACCGGCGGTGACGAAAGCGGTCGGAAAGCCGGCGGAGACCACCAGCCACCCGCCCAGCAAGGGCCCCAGCATCGCGCCGGCCTGGGTCGCCGCGGTGTAGGATCCGAAGGCGGCGCCACGGGCATCGCGGCACAGATCGGCCACAACGGCCAACGCGATCGGCGCGAACACCGCGGTCGCCATGCCATGCGCGAAACGGAGCGCGATCAGCCACCTCACTTCGGAGACGAACTGATAGAGGAACGGCGGGAGGGCGAAGGCGAGCAGCCCGAGGAGCATGAGCCAGCGGCGATCGTAGATGTCCGAGAGCGCCCCGGCCGGCCACTTGAGAAACACCCCCGTCAGCGTGGAGGCGGACACGACGAAGCCGATGGCCTCCGGGCTGGCGCCCAGCGACTGGGCGAACAGGGACAACACCGGCATCCGGACGAGGTTGTAGCTTATGAAGGCGAAGAGCCCGACGCCGCACAGCAGGATGAATGGGTGAGCCAAGCCTGGCTCCTTCAACGCGGTCTGCCTTCGATAAGGATATCCGGTCCGACCCGCGTGACCGAGGTTACCCGCAGAGACAGTGCCTCGCGCAAACGCGCCGGCGACTCTCCGCCGACTGCGCTGAGCGCGTCCCGCCCTCCCAGGATCTTGGGCGCCAGGAAAAAGAGCACCCGGTCCACGACCCCCTCGCGCAGGGCTGAGGCATTCACTGCCGCGCCACCTTCAATCAAGAGCG
>DASQRT010000137.1:0-2518 GCA_035642795.1 Nitrospirales bacterium | reverse complement strand
CGGCAATCAGAAAGATCCCCATCACGATCATCAGCACGTCGGTCTCGCCGGGTTTGGCGATGTAGAACGGCAGATGATGAGGCGTCATCGGGTGAAGCTGCTCGTGCAATCGACCCTCCCACATACTTCGAACAGGTGGTGCGACCGTACCGTCCGGCGCCCCCTCGCCCGCGTTATTTTGCGAAGTCTATTTCTAATTTTCAAACGCAATAGCGTCTTCAGATCTGACAGCGGTAGTAGAAGATCTCCATGTCATCCATCCCCGGAAACAGCCGCCGAACCTTGTCCTGGCTGACTACGTTCAATTGGAACTGGACGCTGGAGAGCATGATGTCGGTCGCGCAGCTGGCGACGATGTTGACAGTCTGACCGTCGTCCTTTTTCGCCTTGATCGCGCATTTTGCAGTCCGCCCGATCAGCCGGTTCGGCTCGGCGATAAATCCCCCGCCATGCACCTCGGACATCGGAGCGAACGTGATCGCCTTGCCTTTCCGGACAAACACGTTCTTGCATTCATCCGCGCTTGTGGCCCAGGCACCGGTCAGATCAATCGCTCTCGCCTGATCGAATGGGGCCACGATCGCGCCCAACAACAACGCCACTGCCAAGGCGGCTTTTTGACTAACTCGCATTCCATTTCTCCTCGCGGCACGCTTGATTGGCCCGATCAACCGGCCCGCGCAGACCGGCCCAATGCGAGGCTGCCGGGCGGCGCCGGAAGGAGGCTTGATCTGGATCAAAGCCAGCGGTCACAGGGCGCTCAGCATCCACTGCAGGGAAAATGCCGAGCTTGGCGAGGGAGAGACCCATGCCCGAAAAGATCGACGATCTACTGCCCATGGCAAAGGAGATCCAGAAACAGGCCGCAATCAAGGAGGCGGAAAAGGCCGATCAGGAGGCGCGGGCGGCGGCCGCCGCTGAAGCTGAGAAAAGAGCGCTGATCGAGAAGCTCAGTAAGCCGTCCGGACTTTCGGAAGACGAGAAGGTCAAGCTTGCCTCCAACGTGATACAGCGGGCGGTCCGCAACGGCCTGACCGAAGTCCAGGTCTACCGGTTTCCCAATATGCTCTGCACCGACAAGGGCAGAGCAATCAACCAGATGGAGCCGGGCTGGGAGAAGACCCTGACGGGAATCCCAAAAGAGATATTCCAACTCTGGACCGACTACCTGAAGCCCCGAGGCTATCGCATCTCCTATCAGATCATCGACTTCCCGGGTGGCGTTCCCGGCGATATCGGCATCACAATTAGCTGGGCATAGTTCGCGATCCACTCGGAGATCACACCTCATGGCGCGGGGCGAAGAAGCGGCTTCAAAGATGAAGCGGAAGGATTACGAGAAGGAACTCCGAAAGCTTCAGGTCCAGCTTTGCCACCTCCAGGAATGGGTGAAGGAGAAGAAACTAAGGGTCATCATCCTGTTTGAAGGGCGGGACGCCGCCGGCAAGGGCGGCACCATCAAGGCGATCACCGAGAAGGTCAGTCCGCGTGTGTTTCGCGTGGTGGCCCTTCCCGCTCCTTCTGACCGCGAAAAGACCCAGATGTTCGTGCAGCGCTATATGCAGCACTTCCCTGCCGGAGGCGAAATCGTGATCTTCGACCGGAGCTGGTATAATCGCGCCGGCGTCGAATATGTCATGGGCTTTTGCAGTGAAGAGGAGCATGAACGCTTTCTGGAGCTGTGCCCGGAAGTGGAAAAATACATCGTGGACGGCGGCATCATCCTGATCAAACTATGGCTCGAGGTCGGGATGGAAGAACAGGAGCAGCGGTTCAAGGCGCGGATCGACGACCCGCTCCGGCAATGGAAGCTGAGCCCGATGGACACCGAATCCTACCGGCTCTGGTACGACTACTCGCGCGCGCGCGACATGATGCTCAAGGCAACGAGTTCGAAGCATGCGCCCTGGACTCTCATCAGGTCGGACGACAAGCGACGCGCGCGCCTGAACTGCATCGCGCACATCCTGGAGACCATCCCCTTCAAGCGCCTGCAACGTGACAAAGTTCGCTTGCCGGAGCGCTCGAGCAAGGGACGCTACGACGATCAGGCGACGTTGCGCGGCATGACATTCGTCGAAGAGCGATACTGAGGCGGGACGTCCTTCGCTCACTTGAGCGCAATCGTCACTCCTCCGACCGCCGCCGACAGCTCGACGCCGACCTTGCCGCCGGCCAGTTGCAGGATCACGCCCTTCTCGTTCTGCAACTGCACGCCGCCGGCGCCCGCCGCCAGCGCGCCGCCGGCACCGATCACGGCGTAGGTCCCTTGGATGTCGCCTGGGCTGCGCAGGTTCAAGGCATGCCCGGTGAACTGGGTGGTCGACGCGCCGATGGTAAAGCCCACGCTCATGCCGGACACATTGAACCGGTAGTGGTGCCCGCGGAACGTCAGGACGCCCTCTCCGCCGCCGACTCCCACGATGAACCCGCCCTTTGTGAAGACCACGCGCACGGCGCCGGTATCGGCTTGAGCTGCGATCGGTAGGATGCCCGTGACCAGGAGTCCGGCCAAAGC
>DASQRT010000136.1:0-3003 GCA_035642795.1 Nitrospirales bacterium | reverse complement strand
CACCTTGTACGCATGCTCTGCGCCTTTTCCCTCTACCTGACCCAGCACCTGTGACGGACTTTTCGCCTGGTCCGTTCGAAGCACCTTCCAGTTTCCTGCGGGGCGTCCATCGAACAGCGTCCCGATGACAAACTCCTTGGGGAGTGTATCCGGAGCCTCACCATCAAAGTTCCAGACCTTCTCTACGGCCGTCGCCTCCACACCCGCTGACAGCATGAGCAGCGCGAGCATCCCCACCGCCCAGATGGCCTTATTGAACCGAGGCATGTCCTACGCTCTTATTGCGAAGAAGGGGACAGGCAGCTTTTCTAAGATGAAAACCAGCCTGTCCCCTAGCGTTCCTTCAACCGTGCGGCGATGAGGCGGAGCGCCCCTTCGGTGCGCTTCGTCATCGCCCGCTCCTTCCCGCACAGCCCGATGAAGGCCTTCAAATCCTCCAGCGTGTCGAGGTCGCGGCACTCCGGCAGCAGCCCCAGCGACAAGCCCGCTGATTCGACTTTCTTCTTCGTGTCAGCAAACACCGACGCCGTGCTCCAGGCGATGCCGTCGAACAAAGCAGAGATCATCTTGCGGAGCCCGATCAAATAGTAGCCGCCGTCCGCCGTCGGCCCCAGCACGACCTCGTGGTTTTTGACGAGCGTGAGCGCCTGCGCGAGAAGGGCGCGTGGCAGCGTGGGCAGATCCGTGCCGGTCAACAGCACCTCCTGCGCCCCTTGGTCGAACGCGTCCTGCATGGCCCACTTCATACGGCTCCCGAGGTCCGGCCCCCGCTGGGCCAGCAACTTCGTCCCGTAGCGGCCCTCCATCACCTTGAAGAACGGATGCGCGATGTCCGGTGCGCCCGCCACATAGAGCGAAGCGCCAGGCAGGCCCCTTGCCCGCTCGACCGCGTCCAGCACGAGCGTGCCATGTAGCGATGCCGCTTCATCATGGTCCAGAGGCGGACAGAGACGTGTCTTGACCTCCCCAGGGATCGGCGCCTTGGCGAAGATGATCAGCGCCGTGCTCACCGCGCGTCCACGTAGAGGCGCTTCAACCGGTCCGGGCTCACGCCCAGGAAGAAGAGCAGCCGGAGCCACCACATCAATAAGATAGTCCTGGCCACTCCGTGCCGTTCCCATCGGCGCCCCGAAGTCACCACCCAACTGTGCAGCGCGGCCACGCGCCCGAACCGCTTGAGACGCCGGCTGAAGGCGACGTCTTCCATCAGGGGAATGTCGGGAAAACCGCCGAGTCTTTCGAAGACGTTTCGCCGCACGAAGATCGCCTGGTCGCCGGTGGCGATGCCGGTGAGCCGCGCGCGCCAGCTCATCATCCGGCCCACGAGCCACAGCAGGCCGCGATCGGGCGTGATGCGGGCATTGAAGTGCCCGCCCGCGACCCGTGGATCGGCCAGCGCGCCGGTGATGTCGTCGGCGGCCGTCGGCGGCAGCAGTGTGTCGGCATGGAGAAACAGCAGCACGTCTCCGGAGGCAGTGGCCGCGCCGGTATTCATCTGCCGGGCGCGGCCTGTCGGCGCTGTCAGGACTTTGGCGATGGGCGCCGCCAGCGCGACAGTGCCATCCTTGCTCCCTCCCTCCACGGCCAGGATTTCGCTGAAGGCGGGATGGTGGAGCCTGTCGAGTGTCGCACGGATGTTCTGCGCTTCGTTGAGGGTGGGAATGATGACCGAAATGGTCATTCCTGCCGCGGCGGTGTTGGAGGCTGAGGCGGCGAGGGGGGAAGATTAATGCGTCGGACCGGTATCTTGGAGAAGAGCATGAAATAGGCGACGACGATGATGGTGCCGTACACCACGACGGCTTTCTCCCAGCGCGTGGCCGAGCCGATGGTTTTAATGTGGTAGACCAGGGCAAGGCCAGTGATCGTCGCCGTGAGCATGAGCGGGTACTTGTACCAGGACGTCACCGTGCCGTTCACGAAGATGACGAGACCGACGAAATAAAAGATGAAGGGGATGTGATCGGCCTCAGAACCGCTGCTCACGGCCAGCAGCAGCTGGAGCCAGGCAAGCACCATCATGACGAAGCCGACGAACTTCTGTGCCGCCGTGAAGTGGCGTTCGCCCTCGGCTTCCTCTTCCTGTTCGTCCTGGCGGTCCTCTGGTTTGGGTGCCTGCGCCATTGTTTTCCCTTAGCCGCGATACGGCTTGAACTGCTTGCTCAGCGTCAAGCCTTGGAACTGGTACGACGAGCCGATGCCTTCACCATACACCTTTTCGGGCCGCTCCTGCATCCGTTCGAAGAGCACCTTGAAGAAGGTCTGGCCGTCGTGGATCAGGAAAGGCACGTCGTGCGGCCGCACCTCCAGGACGATGGGTGTGCCGTGCAGGTCCCCAGCGCCGTACCCGAAGCCGGGATCGAAGAAGCCGGCGTAGTGGGTGCGCAGTTCGCCGATGGCGGCTTCATAGGCGACCATCTCCGCAGCGTAGTCCGGCGGCACCCGGATGCGCTCCTTCGACGCGAGGATGTAGAACTCCTCCGGCTCGAGCAATAGAGTTTCGTTGTGGTGTCGCGGGAGCGGCTCCCAGAAGTCGGCTAGATCGTAGTGCCCGATGCGAGACAGGTCCAGCACCTGGCTGTTCTTCTTCGCGCGGAACCCCACGATCTTCTTCTCGCCCGTCAGGTTGATGCGGAGGAAGAGGCCATTATCGAGCCGCAGCTCGCGGTTGGGGAGCGGCGTGACGTCGCGGTAGAGGAGCCGGTCCGTTTTGTGCCGGCGTCGGATCTCGGCGTCGCTGACCGACGGCGAGCCGCTGAACAGGCGCAGTTGGTTGAGGCACATGCCCGCGGCGACCCGGACCGAGAAGGAGCGCGGGACCACTTCCAGGTACAGCTTGCCCCGGTAGCCCGTCCGGATCTCGTCGAAGCGGGCGTGAAAGTCGGTGATCGTGCGGGTGAAGACGTCGAGCCGCCCCGTGGTGCTCTTGGAGTTCGTCTTGCCGGCCAGCGCGCGCGGAAGCGCCACTGCTTCCGCAAGCGGGATCAGGTAGACATGCCCCTT
>DASQRT010000135.1:0-11999 GCA_035642795.1 Nitrospirales bacterium | reverse complement strand
ATATAGCTCCTTCTTGAGGTCAGCACCGAAAACAGTCTCGATTGCAGAATAATACTGGAAAGCATTCCGGGATCCTTTCTCAAACAATGATTCCAATGCAGCAAACATCAGAAGAAGTTTGGCCGTATAGCCAAATGCATTAATTGCATCGTTCCAATAAAGGTAAAACTCGTCGGGAACAGTTGCGTTATTAAGTAACACATCCAAAGACCCCAGTTCTTCTTGGTTGAACATCAAAGGAACGGGTGATCGATCCTGTGAGTGGCGAAAATAAGCGATGTCGGAACCGGTTTTTCGAACGAGATATGGCTGTCCAAGATCAGTATGATAGGCCTGTCTGAGGAAAGCGATGCGTGACGCAATTTTTGTCAACGACTCCTGGAACAACTTCCAGGCATCGATCAAATTATCCGACTCTATATCACACTCTGAGAGCCAAAATCGGGATCTCCAAGCGGTAGTGATATCGGGCTCCCATGATGAAAAACGAATGCCATTACGTGTAAACGGACGAAGGGCGGCTTCATTAAAAACTGCGTATTCCAGAAGAGTATGAATTCGCTTTTGAACTAGGTATGACGGCATAGCGCATTGCTCCTTGTGAATAGTGATACGATAGCCGAACCCATCCTGGGCATGTCGTTGGTGCGGGTTCACGGTGAAGAGCGATCATTATGAGATCTGAGTCCAGCTTTCGGTTCTATGGCCTGACCGTTGGCCCGCCGGCGGGGACGCGCTGCAGTAAGATCAAGCCCACCACAAAGAATAGTCCCACCGTCACGATCGCGACGCGCTGGTTCCCGCCGAGCAGAGTCGAGGTGAGGCCGAACACCAAGGGTCCAAGAATCGCACCGGTCTTGCCGACCAGCGCGTAGAACCCGAAGAACTCCGCCTCGCGTTCCGGTGGTATGAGCGTGGCCATGAACGTGCGGCTGGCGGCCTGAATGGCGCCGAGGCCGGTTCCCGCCAGGACCGCAACGATCCAGAAGTGCCATGGAGTCTCCACGAAGTACGCCGCCACCGTGACCGCCGTCCACTGGATCAGCATCACGCCGACGACGTACTTCGGCCCGCGGGTATCCGTCGGGCGCGCCCACAAAGCCGAGCCTGCCAGGGCGGTAACCTGGATAACCATGAACAGCGCGATGATCTCGGTCATGGAGAAGCCGAGCGTCTTCGCCGCAAACACCCCCGCGAAGGCGATGACGGTGTTGACGCCGTCTTCGAAGACGAGATACGCCAGGAGAAACCGCCGCATCGCCGTCCGCTCGGGCAGCGTCACGATCTCGCTCAATGTGGCCAGGGTTTGACGCAGGCCTTGTGAGACGGATTTCTGAAGAGTCATGGGATGCCTGGTGTCCGCCGGCAAGATCAGGAAGGCGGGGATCGAAAAGAGGCCGAAGAGGGCCGCAGCGGCAAGGAAGCATCCCCAGTAGGCCTGCGCGGCGGCGAAGGGCCAGGCCGCCAGGAAGGCGGCCACCGAGCCGGCGTAGCCGACCGCGAAACCTGCGGCGGACACCCGGCCGAGTAGCTCGGCCGGCGCGATGCGGGGGAGGTACGAGTTGTAATAGACGAACGCGGCCTCGAACGTGACGATGCCGAGAACGGCGAGTGCAAATCCCCAGAGGACCATCCCTGGCCCCACGGTGGCGAGCAGCGCGGTCGCGGCCACCGACACCAGCGTGAAGCCTACAAAAAACGGCTTGCGGACCCCGGCATGATCAGCAATCCCGCCCAAGAAAGGGGAGGTCACTGCGACGAGACCCATTGAGACGGAGACGGCCAGCCCCCACCAGAAATCCCCAAGTCCCTGGTCATTGCCGACGACCGTGTTGGCGTAGTAGGCAGGGAAGACAGTTGCGTAGACGATGGCGGAAAAGGCGGAATTGGCGAAGTCGTAGAGCGTCCACGCAACGATCGTGCGGCGCGGTGATCCCGTCACGAGGGGCAGGATAGCACATGGTCGGACGATCAAGCATCTCTCATGGCAGCCATCTTGCTTGCCGAAAAAAATTTACGTGTGAGGCACCAACATAGGGCTTGACACCTCAGAGCCCTTCTGTTAGGAAGGCGGCGCCATCCTTAGCGGGCAGGTCGCGGACCTGCAAGTTGAAGGCGCAATCGGCCCCTCTCCGGCAGTGAGTATGGGAAAGCCGGTTGCGCTTTTTGCATGCCTCGGGAACGGCGGAGAAGCAGACAACCTACACACAACCCCACACCACCAGGAGGGAGTACTATGGAAAAAGCGATGACAAAGTCACAGGTTACCGGGCATCTCGCCGACAAGGTCGGCATCACCAAGAGGGCAGCGGGAGAGCTGCTGGAGAACCTGGCGTCCCTCGCCTACAAGGAGGCCAAGAATACCTTCACCTTGCCCGGCCTGGGCAAGCTGGTCTTGGTGAACCGGAAGGCGCGGATGGGACGTAATCCGCAAACCGGCGCGCCCCTCAAGATCCCGGCTAAGCGGGTCGTGAAGTTCCGGGTGGCGAAAGCCTGCAAGGTCGCGGTACTCGGGAAGTAAGCGCGCAAGTTTGCGTCGAGCACGTCGGGCGATGAGGGAGTCCGGATGAGGTGGACGGGTCTGACCGGCGAAGGGAGAACGTGGTGCGAAGTGTTCTTTTGCCTTTTGTAGGATCGACGATTATGGTATCGTTGCTAACGCCACGGTTCTCCTGCCGGCGGCCTTGTCGAACACCGGGGGATGCATGCCCGACAGCGGAAAATCCGAGATCATCCGCTTTCTCTACACCTTCAAATTTCCGGACGGCGCGGAGAAGAAATTTGAAGTCCTGCTGAACGCCAAGACACTGGAGTTGATCACCAAGAAAGATCTCCCCAAGCCCGCCTGGACGAAGCTGAAATACAAACAGTGCGAACACTGTCCGCTCGGCGACGAGCACGAGTATTGCCCGGTGGCGGTAAACCTCTCGGCGCTGGTGGAGTCCTTCAAAGACTCCGTCTCCTATGAGAACACGGACGTCCGCGTCCAGACGAACGAGCGGATTTATGAAAAGAAGACGTCCTTGCAGAAAGGCCTCAGTTCGATCATCGGGATGTATATGGTGACGAGTGATTGCCCGGTGATGGACAAGCTGCGCCCCATGGTGCGATTCCACCTGCCGTTCGGCTCGATGGAAGAGACCGTGTACCGGGCCGTGTCGATGTATTTGACGGCGCAATACTTACTGATGCGGCAGGGGAAAACGCCGGATTGGGACTTGAAGAAGCTGGTCGAGATTTACAAATCCGTCAACCATGTGAACCGAGGCATCTCCAAGCGGCTGTCCAGCGCCTCGGAAGAAGATGCCAACATGAATGCGGTGGTGATCCTCTCAGCGTATGCCGAGATGGTTCCGTTTTCGATTGAGCACCAGCTTGCGGAACTCGAGTACATCTTCAGCGAGTACACCAAGTTCGAGTAGCGCGTCTGCGCCTCGAGGTGGTCGAGGAGGAGGCCATCCATGCAGACGGATTTGAGCCGCCGTTCCTACGGACGCTTGCCCATCCTGATCCTCCTGATGGCCCTGGTGATCCTGATCATCGGGGCCGTCGCCCTCCACTATGTCGAGAACCGCCTGGTGGACACCACGGGCGAGAGCCTGGCGCTCGCCGCCGCCGACATTGCGGACATGCTCGACCGGTTGCTGTTCGAACGGTACAGCGACATCCCGATGATGGCGCGCGCTCAGGTGTTCCAGGGGCGCAACCGCGCCGCCATGACGGACTACCTCAACTGGGTGCTGAGGAACTACCAGGTCTATCGCTGGTTGGGGGTGCTCGATGCGTCCGGCCGGATCATTGCCGCGACAAGCCCAGCCAGTGTCGGAAAGGATTTAAGCCGAACCCACTTGTTCCAAACCGTGCACGATTATGGCGGGATCCAAGTGCGGGATGTGGAAATATCTGAGGAGGCCGGGGGAATCCCAGTCGTCTCTTTCGCCGGCCCGATTGTCGGGCCTCGGGGTGAGTTCCTGGGTGCCATCATGACCCATGTGGGCCTCTCGATTCTGGAAGATGTCTCGACGGGGACGGTGCACACCTTTCAGGTACTGCGTGGGTCGGCGGGGAAGATTGAATACCAGTTCATGACCCGTGACGGCGACCTGATCGTGGATTCCCTTCTCCGGCAGGAGATGCAGGTGAACCTCAAGCTGATGGCCTTGCCATCGGCGTTGTTGAGCGCTTCGGCCCTGCCGGGCTACATCGAGGAGGTCCACTTGCGCCGGAAGATCCCGGTCGTCACCGGCTATTCCCAGACCGATGGCTCCGGCCTTGGAGATTTCGTCGGGCTGCACTGGGGGGTCCTCGTCCGGATGGAACGAAGCGATATCTTGGCTCCGATCCGGACCGTCCTGGTGAATCTGGCCATTGCCGGGATCTTGATCGTCCTGCCGCTCCTGGGATTCCTCCTCTGGACCTCCGGTCGGCTTCAAGAGGAATGGGCGCGCGCGCGGGAGGAGAGCACCCGCGCGTCGGCGGCGGAGGCGAGCTTGCGATTGCGCGACCGTGCCATCGCTGAAACCAGCAACGGCATCCTGATCACTGACCCGCACCAGCCCGATAACCCCATCATCTATGCCAACCCGGCATTCGAGCACATCACGGGTTATCGTATGGACGAGGTGCTCGGGCGCAACTGCCGGTTTCTACAAGGGTCCGACACCGATCGGGCGGCAGTGGCCGTCATACGGCAGGCCATCGCGGAACAACGAGACTGCCAGGTGGTCATTCGGAATTACCGCAAAGACGGCGCACCGTTTTGGAACGAGTTGACGATCTCCCCAGTCCATGACGAAAGGGGACGAGTCTCTCACTTTATAGGAGTGCTGGTGAACATTACCGCAAGCAAGCAGGCGGATGAGCGGCGGATAGAGGTAGAGAAGTTGGCCGCCTTGGGCCAGGTGGCCGCCGGCGTGGCCCACGAAATCAACAACCCGTTGGCGGGGATCAAGAACGCGTTCCTCTTGCTGAAAGATACGATTGTCCCCGGCCATCCAAATTCCCAATACGTGAGCATGATCGATCGGGAGATCCAGCGGATCAGCGACATCGTGGGTCAAATGTACCAACTGTATCGGCCCGATCCAGCGGAACTCCGCCACATCGATCTCGAAGCGGTCCTTCGGGATGTCTCGCAGATCATGGCAGGCTTGTTGCGACAGCGCCGGTTGAGCCTAACCACTGAGATCTCGCCCGATCTGCCCCAGGTCCGGCTTCCGCAGCGAGACCTCACCCAGATTCTTTGCAACCTGATCCGGAACGCCATCGAGGCGTCCCCGCCGTCCAGTGAAATCCGTATCTCGGTCACGCATGACGAGGAAATCGTGTCGATCGCTGTTGCGGATCATGGCGAGGGGATTCTGGCGGAGGTGTTATCGCACATCTTCGAACCGTTCTTCACCACCAAGATGGGGAGCACCCAGGGAGGCATGGGCCTCGGCCTGTCGGTTTCGCGGAGCCTCGTCGAGGCGATGGGAGGGCGGATCGAGGTACAGACCGCTGTCGGCCGTGGCGCGACCTTCACGGTGGTTCTGCCGTGCAATGCGGCCGTGGCCTCTTCGAGCGTCCGATCTGAAAGGGAACAGCCCCATCATGTCTGACGTGGCGCGGATCCTGATCGCCGATGATGAGGAGACGTTCCTGCACTCCATGGGTGCCCTCCTGCGCCGGGAAGGGTATGCCTGTGATTGCGTGCGGGATGCCCGGGAGGCGGCCGCTGCTCTGGAGCAGGCTGCGTACGATCTCCTGATCACCGATATCTACATGCCGGGGAATGCGGAGCTGGAGTTTCTCCACGACCTGCAGAGCCGCGGTGCCATTATTCCCGTGATCGTGGTGACCGGCTATCCGTCCGTGCCTACCGCCGTGGAGTCGCTACGTCTGTCTGTCGTGGATTACCTCATCAAGCCGGTGGATTTCCCCGTGGTCCTGAATTGCGTCAGCCGAGCCATCGATAAAGGGCGAGTGCTCCGCACGCTGCACAAGACCCAAGAACAGATGCGCGAATGGGTCAAAACGATGGAGGATCTGGAGCGGTCGCTGAACGTGTCCGGCACCAAGGGGGGAGAGACCAAACTGGCCTGGGCCATCGATAACTATCTGGATCAGATGGTGGGGCACATCACGCAGATCGCGGCGAGCCTCAAGATGACGATCGATACCGTGCGGAAGGATTATGCCGGTCAGACGATGGATGTGTGTGCCCTCGTCCGGTGCCCTAGGTTAGAGGCGTACGAAACAGCCCTGCGCGGGACGATCGAGGTTCTCCGGAAGACCAAGAACGCATTCAAGTCAAAGGAGCTGGCCGCGTTGCGGGAAAGGCTGGAGGAGTTCCTGGAGAAAGACCACCGCTAGCAGAATCGGACCTTGGACCAGCTCCCGCGGTGCGGGCGGGGTGGCGATGAGTGCCTACGGATAGCGGGCTTCGATGATGCTCCGCAGGCCCCCGCGGGCGGAAAACTCGCCGGTGACCCGGGCGTGGACCGGCCGACAGGCGGCCACGATGTCTCTCAGGATCCGGTTCACGGCGTTCTCGTAGAAGATGCCGAGGTTGCGGTAAGTGTGGATGTACAGTTTCAAGGACTTCAACTCCAAACACAGCTTGTCCGGCATGTAGATGATGCGGATCGTGCCGAAGTCGGGGAGTCCGGTCTTGGGGCAGATGGCCGTGTATTCCGGCACCTCGATGGTGATCTCATACCCCTTGAACTGGTTCGGCCAGGTCTCGATGGTCGGCAGCTTGGCATCGAGCCCGCTACGGGCATGCGCCTCTGTGTAGTCGTGCTTCTCTTTTTTCATACTTTGGTCATCCACTCGGTGTGGCCCAATTTCTCCAGCTCGAAGTACATGACCACCCAGGGACACATCATCTCGGGGAAGACCTCGCAGTAGCCCCCCTTGCGCACACCGCCGCACGGGCCGTAGCTCATGAACTTGGGACATTCGGCCTTCTCGCCAGCGCCTGGGATCGGCGGGCGGTTGTGGATGCCTCCCGGAGCGCCGGCGGGCAGCGGTCCCGGCTGGATCAGGTGAGTGGGCTTGTTGGGTTCATCCGCCATCAGTGTGCGTCCATGAAGCCAGCGATCTCGGTGAGCCGGAGCCTGGCCACGGCGATCTCAGGGGCATACACCACCTCGTCCGCTGCCCAGATGATCGTTCCCCGGCTCTTGCTGGTGATGCCCACGATGTTCCGCAAGACCTGGTGAATGTTGTCGTTGATGCGAACGACGTTGGCCTTGATGGGCGCCGTCAGTTTGCCGTCCTTGATCATGTAAGAATCGCCCACGACCGTCGCGGTGAAATCGCCGGTGCGCAGGCCGTTAATGGGATAGGTATACCATATCCGGCCGATGTACACACCGTTTGGGACCTGCTGCAGGAGGTCCTCGCGGGTTTTCTTCTCCCGCCCTTCGATGAAGACGTTGGTGGGTGCGACCGAGGGCGCCATGTCGAACCGGCGTCCCCCGCCGCCCGCGAAGCGGAAGCCGTTGCGCGGCACTAGGGCCTCGGGACAGTCCTCTGGGGGGACGCCGAGCTTCTCCTTCGAGGCGTGGTCGCGCATCATCCGCTCCGTCTCGTAGAAACTCGACAGGAGCCCGACAAGCTTCCCGTTTTTGATGAGGTCGGTCCGCCCGGTCGGGAGACCTTCGCAGGTGATGCCTTTGCTGCCCATGTGACCCGGGAGCGCCCCGTGGTCGTAGATGGTGAGGTCGTCATGGGCGACTTGCCGTCCGAGCTGTCCGTGGAAGGCCGAGCTACAGTCGTAGAAGCTGGCGACCGTGAGACTCGGCAGGATCAGGTTGCTCATCAGCTCCGTCACCGGTTGGGGACCCAGGATGACCGCATACTCCCCGTCCTTGATGCGGACCCCGCCGACGGCGGACAGGGCATTGCGTGCGGCTTCAGCGCCGGCGTCTCCCCGCATTGCGCTCAGGCGGGTGTGGCACCCGTACCCGGTCCCTTTTGCGCCTTCCCGTTCGACCATGGCGGTGACGAACGAGGCGATCAGGGTCGACTCGTCGGTTTGCACTTTGGGAAGGCGTGTCGAGCCGATCGCCATCCGTTCCAGTAGGACGGTGACGTCGCCTCCGACGATGAATCCCATCTCGCGTAGCTTGGGCCCGGTCTTGGCCAGCGCCCTAAGCGAACCGGCCTTGGCGAATTCGTCCAGCGCGCGGGTGAGGACCCGCCATCCGGCATGCACCAGATCGGCGTCCTTCAAGTCCATGGCGCTCGGGTCATGGTATTTGGTGAGCGTCCGACGTTCAGGGGACGGACACGGCAGGGTCGTGAAGTCGGGGTCCTGGACCGCGCTCCGCCTGGCCTTCTCCAGGGCCGCCTTGACGCCGTTGAGCGAGAGGTCTCCGGCTTCGCTGCCGAGCCCGGTGCGTGGGCCCTTGGGATCCTGGAAGACGGCCCGCACGCCAAGTCCGTGGGAAGAGGTGGACTTCGGTTCCTCGACGCCGTTGCACGGAATGTGCGAGGTGTAGTTGACGCGCGCAGTCAAGCCGGCATTGCTGGCCACGAACACCTCCGCTTCCTGAATGTCCTTCTGGCGGCGGAGGTAGCGCAACCCTTCCTCGGCGGTGCGCTTCAGTGTGGCCAAGCTGACCATGTGAGTGACGTTACGCGGGCCCGGTCAGGTGCGCGCGGCTGCGGATTGTCGGCCCGCCGTTTCCGAGCCGTCGGCCCTGCATCGGCTGGCCTTTTCCGCAGTTGGGGATGGGGAATAGGCGGAAATCCCGCCCCATGGCGTCCACCTTCATCAGGAAAGTCTTGGTGTCCGCCATGATGCCGCCGCCCCGGTACAGTTGTCCGATCTGGCCGTTGCGGATCTCGTACACCTTTTGGGCAGAGATCCGGAAATTTTCTCGTGATTCGGCGATGGAGGGAATCCGGTGCCCCACGACGTAGTACCCTTTGTCGACCTCGCGGATGATGTCCTCGGGCGCGCGCGCGCCAGCTGCGAACACGGTGGTGGACATGCGGACAAGCGGCACGAGATGGGCTTCCGTGGCCATGCAGGACCCGTTCGGAGGCACGTTGAGAATGGCCGCGGTCTGTCGGTTGTTCATGAAGCCCTTGAAGAGCCCCTTCTCGATGTGCACGACCTTTCGGCCTGGCGTCCCTTCGTGGTCGTATTTGTAGTGGCCGAAGCCCGGCAGCGACGGGTCCGAGTAGGCGGAGACGAGCGGGGATGCCACCGCCTTGCCGACCATGGTGTCGTTGAGCGCGCGCAGCAGCCAGCTTCGGCCCGCGTACGCGGTCTCCATCTTCAGCGCGCGATCCAGTTCGGTGGGATGGCCGATGATCTCGTGAGCGAGGAGGGCGTTGAAGTGGGGATCGGTGATCACCACGACGTCTTTGTCCGAACTGCGGAGCGGCGGCGCATGGGCTAGCTTGACGGCGTCGCGCGCCAGGTTGGTGGAGAAGGTGAGCAGATCGAGGTTGCGGATGTGCTCCTCGACGACGCCTTCGGTGACGACCTCCCACCCACGCTGATGGCCGATGGCGTCGGACAGCTCCTGGTCACCGGTCTCGCTCACGGCGACCACGTAAGCCGTGCCCGTGGTCAACGCGAACGACTGATCGATGCAGGCGCCCTCGGAACTCGTGAAGAGCTCGCGCGTCACTAGCGTCACGGCGCTGACGGCGTTGTACTTGAGCTGCTCGTCCACGTCCTGGACGGCGCGCGAGACCTCGGTGACGTAGCGGACCATGTCGTCGAGGCAGACCCGCCGGGGGTCGATGGCGTATTCGGCCTTGACGGTGTCGCGGTGCACCTCGACCGAAGCCAAGCGGGTGTCTGACAGGGCTGCACCGAGATCTTTGTACTTGTCACGAATCCGGATTTTTTCGCGGGCGTTGAGGACGGCGCGCTGGTACGCGTGCTGCAGGCCGCTCGCCAGGGTTTGGGCCAAGCGAGGCAGGTCGGCCTTGCCCAGCACCTGACCAAAATACCCCGGGGCAATGGCGCCGTCACCGGCCAGCACCCGGATGCCGCAGGCGAATTGGCTGTCTTCGCTGGCGTACTTGGACGTCCCGTTCTCCGATCCCGCGTGCTTTTCTTCGGTCACCTCGATCCGGAGGTCCGCATACCGGCACAACTTGTACGTATCCGGTGCCTCAGCAGTCAGCTCGACGACGGTGTTCTTGATGGCTTCCACCAAGTCGGTGGTGATGACTTTCGGGATGGTCGGCATCAGACGCAAAGACTCATCATTGGTACGGTCTGTTTCATGTGATTAAGGTATATCACTGAGTTTATTGATCGTAAATTATAGTGAACCCGCCTCAGTCGTCGCAAGAGAAACAGAGGGTTTTCTGCATTCTTGGTCAAAAGAAGTGGGTAGCAGGAAGATTTCTTCCATGTTTTCTTGTACTTGCATCAATAGGACCAAAGGCCTACCTCCGGGACCAAGATTAGGCCTTTGTAAGGGGCAGGCTAGGTCTTCTTTGGGGTTGCACCGACGCCACCGTTGTCATATTGTCGGAGGCTACGGATGGGGGCTAAGCCAACGCGTGGCGGCGGATTTTCGCATTGACATCAATCGCAGGGGTTTGCTAAGCTTCCGACATTCATCTTGTCCCTGGCCGGGACAACTTAATACCTTGTAAGTAAAGGAGAAATCCCTTTATCACAGACGAGTAGGCTGGTTCGCGTTTCGATCGAACGAAGGAGGATGGTCACATGAGTCTCGATTACGTCAAGTTTTCCCCTGGGTTTGACAAGTTCATGCCCAAGGAATACCGCGACATGGTGGAACACGGTCCCTTCGGCAAGAAGGTGACCGTTTCGCAGATGGGATCGTTCAAAGAGATTCTGGAAGAGCATCCCATGTGCGCGGGGTGTGCAATGACCTTGTTCATCCGGCTCGCCATGATCTCCTTCCCGAACCCTGAGGACACCATCACGGTGGGCACGGCCGGCTGTGGGCGTCTGGCCATTTCCCAGGCCGCCATTCCTTTCGTCTACGGCAACTACGGCGATCAGAATGCCGTGGCAAGTGGGTTGGCTCGGGGGCTCAAGCTACGGTTCGGCGATAAGCCCAAGGATGTGGTCGTCATGGCCGGCGACGGCGGGATGGCCGACATCGGATTCAGCATGACGCTCCATTCCTGGTTCCGCAAGGAGCGGTTCACGACGATCATGCTGGACAATGAAGTCTACGGAAACACCGGCGGCCAGGAGAGCGGCATGACCAACAAGGGCCAAGTGCTCAAGATGGCCCCCCTGGGCAAGAAGTTCGAGAAGATGGACATGGTCGGCATGGCCAAGCTGGCGGGCTGCGCGTACGTGGCCACGGTCGTCCCGAACAACCCGCGGCGCGTCGAGAGCGTGATCAAGAAAGCCGTCCTGATCGCCCGCGAGATCGGCCCGACCTATATCCAGGCCTACACGTCCTGCAACATCGAATATTCCATCCCGACCGACAAGGTCATGGAAGACGCTAATAATGTCGAAGATGATCGTTACAAGTTTGAGGAGTACATTACCGAGGATGCCAAGAATTACTTGGCCAGCAGATACGGCTACAAGATCTACGAGGCGAAGCCTGCGGTGGCTCTTCCAAAGGCCTGAGCAACTCTCTATCGAGCTTCTAGGGAGGATGACAGATGGCAAAGCGCTTCAACATTCGCATGGCGGGCGTCGGCGGTCAGGGGGTCGTGACCGGCTCGCACATCCTCAGCACTGCGGTGATCAGGGCCGGAGGGGAGAGTTCGATCGTTCCGTTTTACGGGTCGGAAAAGCGGATGGCCCCTGTCGAGAGCTACGTGCGGGTCTCGGACGAGCCGATTTACGAGATCGGTGAGATCACCTTTCCTCACATCTGCATCATCTTCCACCCACAAGTCATCACGCACGGCAAATCGTACACGATGCCCTTCTACTTCGGACTGAAGCAGGACGGCGTGCTCCTGATCAACCACGATGGGCCGATGAAATTGCCCCCGCTGGAGACGAATGAGCTCAAGGAGCGGAACGCGAAGCTCTACTA
>DASQRT010000134.1:0-2067 GCA_035642795.1 Nitrospirales bacterium | reverse complement strand
CCGCCAGCAGGGTATTCAGCAGCCGAACAGCCGTGTCGTAGTCCTTCCGCCCGAAGGCGGCCTGGGCGGCGCGGAAGTCGCCGGTTGCTGCGAGGGCCGTGTGCTGGAGTGCGAGATGGAGGAGACTGATAAGCACGCCCGCGACGAGCGTGAGCGACCGAGCGGGATTGATCCGCATAGGCGACATCTTAACAGGAAGTCTGTCGCGAAGGAATCACGGGAAGACGGCGAAGGAGTCCGATTGACAGACAGGGATGGATATGCGACCTTTTGCAATCCCCGATCAACGACATTTTCCGGTGGTAGCCCTCCGGGAGGGCCTGTGGTAAGATCGGACGGCTTTGTACGGACTCATGGCGAAGGAGGACGGTATGCAGGCAGGGCTTTTCGTCATCATCGGATTGATCTTCAGCTGGGGGCTCGGTCCCCCACCCGCAGTCGCCGCCGACATGAGCCTCACCGGCAAGCTCACCATCTCCATGACCAGCCGCGAGCAGGCCCTCTTCGAGAAGGCCAGCGTGAAGTTCGAGAAGCTGCATCCTCGCGTGCGGGTGCGGTTTGCGGCGACGGACGGCGGGGACCCACTGGCGGCCCTGGCCGAAGGCTCTGCGGACATCGCTGTCTTGGGCAGGACCCTCAAGCCCGAGGAGAAAGACTGGACGGGTACGACCGTCGGGTGGGAAGGGATCGCTATCATGGTCAACGCCTCTAACCGTGTGCAGGAGGTCACGCTCAAGCAGGTCACCGATCTCTTCAGCGGCGCGGTCAAGACCTGGGATGAGCTCGGCGGGCTTGAATCCAGGATCACGGTCGTCAACCGGGAAGAGGGCAAGGGGGTGCGGCCCTACCTGGAGCAGCTCTTGAGCCAGAGCGGGAAGTTCGTGAACGGAAAAGGCGTGGTGGAACCCGACAAGGAGGCCATCCGGTTCGTCTCTGGCAATCTGAACGCGGTGTCCTACATCAACCTGAGCACGGGCGTCGGCAACGTCAGCGTGGGCGTGCCGATCCGCCTGCTCACGATCAATAAAGTCGATCCGGAGCTGGCGAACGTGTCCTCCGGGACCTATCCGCTCCGCCGGCCAATTGTGGTGGTGACGAAGACGCCGCCTTCACCCGTCGTCAAGGCGTTCGTGGACTTCATGCTCGACAAGGAAGGGCAGAAGACTGTCCTGGAGGAAGATTTCGTGCCGCTGGTCGTGACGAAGTAACTGCACGGATGGAGCCAGGCGCGAAGAAGCCGTCGAAGCAGGCGAAGGCGACCGAGCCCGCGAGCCGGTCGCGGCTGGGGGAGCTTCTGGTCGAGCGGAAGCTCATCACTGTGAAGGTCCTCCAGGAGACCCTCCAGGAGCAGCGCCAGTCAGGCCGGCGCATCGGTGAGATTCTCCTCGACCGCGGGCATGTCACGGAAGCGCAGCTCATCCCTCTCCTAACCGATCGGCTCAAGCTCCCCTACACCGAGATCTCCGCCCTGACTCTGGGTTCGGACCAACTCAACCTAATCCCTGAAACACTGGCGCGCAAGTACACGGTCCTCCCGGTCTGCCTGGATGGGAAACGGCTGGATGTCGTGATGGCCGATCCCATGGACCATGAGGCGATCCAGGATCTCTCCTTCGTCACAGGGTGCCAGGTGTCGCCGACTCTCGGTAGCCGGTCCCAGATCAAGGACGCCATCGAGCGATTCTACTCCAGGCATCTGGAGGGGGCAGGCCGTCTGATGGCAAAAGGCGTCGGGCAGGCAACCACACCGTACCTCACGCCACGCTCCCAGGAAGCCAGCGCGCTGGACGCTGATGCCGAGGATGCCCCAGTCATCCAATTGATGAATCTCATCATGCGCAAGGCGATCCAGCTCGGCGCCAGCGACATCCACATCGAGTCCGGCGTGCCGGAAGGCACCGTTCGGTTCAGGCTGGACGGATTGCTGTCTGATCAACTCAAAGTGCCGGTCGCGCTGCACCCGGCGCTGGTGTCGCGCATGAAGATCCTCGGCCGTCTCGACATTGCCGAGCGGCGGCTCCCGCAGGACGGATCGGTGCGCGTCAAACTGGAAGGACGGGAGGTGGA
>DASQRT010000133.1:0-3158 GCA_035642795.1 Nitrospirales bacterium | reverse complement strand
TCGCACCTCCTCGCCGTCTGGCGCCGCGACCGCCAGGACAGCGAAAGCCTGCTGGCCTTCATCGACCGCACCGGCAAGGCCAAGCTGAAGGAGGAATTCATTCCCTTTACCATCCTCCCGCCATTCGAGGAGGACTCTTCGCACTATTATGACTGGGAAGCCGACGAGGAGTTCATCATGGAGGACCTCGGCCCCGGCGAATGCGCAGGCGGCGCGCTGGAGATGATTGAAAACCGCATCCTCGAAGCCGAGCAGGAGCTGTACGTGGCCAGGTTGCTCGCGGAAAAGGACCAGCACGCTACTGCTGTGAACAAGGCCTACCGGGCCGTGCTCGCCGCCGCCAAGGCGGTGCTGGTGCCGGAAGGGATCGATCCCAACACGGACGCTGAAACGTTCGTTGCGTTCGAGCGCCGGTTCGGCGCAACAGGGCTGATCACCGCAGAATACACGACCCCTTCCGCTAAGATCGGCGACCTTGGCCCGAAGGAGACGACCGCCGCCTTCGCCGCCGAGAAACTCCGGTACGCAAAAGGCTTTGTGGAGGCTTGCAAGACCATGAGTGAGGAGCTTGGGAAGAAGCTCAAAGCTGACGCGACGAAACCCGATCAGGCGACGCAGACGGCCGCGCCGGTCAGTCCTGCGGCTGTCACGAAGCCCGTGACGACGCTGGACCTGCGCGGCGTCATGTGCCCGATCAACTACGTGAAGACGAAGCTCAAGCTGGAGCTGATGGAGCCGGGCGAGGTCCTGGAAGTCTGGCTGGACGCGGGCGAGCCGATCAAGAACGTCCCGCAGTCCCTGCGCAACGACGGGCAGAACGTGATCTCGGAAGTGCCTTCGGAGAACTACTACAAGGTGACTGTGGAGAAAGCAGTCTGATGGCGACCACCTCCGCTGCCGAATTCCAAACGCTCAGTGACGCGTTCGAGACCCAGACGCCGCAAGACGTCCTGGCCTACGCGATCGGCACCTATTTTCCGGACATCGTGCTGGCCAGCAGCTTCGGGGCGGAGGACGTCGTCCTGATCGACATGGCCCACCGGATCAATCCCAAGACACCGATCCTGTACCTGGACACCGACTTTCTTTTCAAGGAGACCTACGAGACCCGGGACCGGCTGATCCAGAAATACGGAATCACGCCGATCCAGGTGAAGTCCTTGCTCACGCCAGATCAGCAAGCCGAGAAGTTGGGCGACAAGCTCTGGGAGCGCCGGCCGGACGAGTGCTGCAACCAGCGGAAGGTGGAGCCGCTGACGCGTGTGTTGAAAAGTTACAAGGCCTGGATCACGGGCATCCGCCGCGAGCAGTCCCCCACGCGCGCGAACGCCAAGCTGGTCGAATGGGACCCGAAGTTCGAACTGGTCAAGTTCAACCCGCTCGCCAAATGGAAGTGGCAGGACGTCTGGACCTACATCAAGCTGTACGAGGTTCCCTACAACCCGCTTCACGACCAGAACTATCCGAGCATCGGCTGCACCTACTGCACCCGCCCGGTGCAGCCCGGCGAGGATCCTCGCGCCGGACGCTGGGCTGGCTTCGCCAAAACCGAGTGCGGGCTGCACGTCAAATGAAACGCCTCGCGGCCAAGACCGCTCGGCTACGGATGCCGCGGGCGCTTGAACGCGGGCCAGACCTTCATAGTCGAGGGCGCTAGCGCCATGGACACCCATCTCCGTCAACTCGAAGACCAGAGCGTCTACATTTTCCGCGAGGCCTACAAGCACTTCGACAACCTCGCGATGCTGTGGTCCATGGGCAAGGACTCCACGGTGCTCCTCTGGCTCGCGCGCAAGGCGTTCTTCGGGCATGTCCCCTTTCCGTTGATCCACATCGACACAAGCTACAAGATCCCGTCCATGATCGAGTACCGGGACCGCATCGCCCGCGAATGGCGGCTGAACCTGGTCATCGGCATGAACAAGGAGGCTCTGGCCGAGGGGATGAACCATACCATGGGCCGCATCACCTGCTGCACTGCCCTCAAGACCAACGGGCTGAAAAATCTCATCACTGAGAAAGGCTACACCGGCATCATCCTCGGCGTGCGGGCCGACGAGGAAGGAACGCGCGCCAAGGAGCGCTACTTCTCGCCGCGCGACAAGCACGGCGATTGGGACTTCCGGGAGCAGCCCCCGGAGCTGTGGGACCAGTTCAAGACCACGTTCCCCGAGGGCACGCACATCCGGATCCATCCCCTGCTCGACTGGACAGAGATCAACATCTGGGAATATATCCGCGCCGAGCACATCCCGATCATCGACCTCTACTTCGACAAGGGTGACGGGACCCGCTACCGGAGCCTGGGCTGCGCCCCTTGCACCTTCCCGATCAAGTCCACGGCCAAAACCGTTGATGAGATCATCGAGGAGCTGCGCAACACGAATGTAGCCGAGCGGTCCGGGCGCGCGCAGGACGAGGGGCGCGGGATGGAGCTTCTCCGCAAAGACGGCTACATGTAGCACCCATGCCCACCACCGTCGCCCGTCCTACGGAACATCTGAACATCGTCATCGTCGGCCACGTGGATCACGGCAAGTCCACGCTGCTCGGGCGCCTCTACGCCGATACCGGCTCGCTCCCTGACGGCAAGCTCGACAAGGTCCGGGACATCTGCCGCCGGCAGGGGAAGGAGTTCGAGTACGCCTTCCTCTTCGACGCTTTCCTGGAGGAACAGGAGCAGGGCATCACGATCGATACCGCCCGCACGTTCTTCAAGTGGGAGGACCGCCACTACATCATCATCGACGCGCCGGGCCACAAGGAGTTCTTGAAGAACATGGTCTCCGGCGCGGCGCGCGCCGAGGCCGCGCTGCTGGTGATCGACGCCCATGAGGGCGTCAAGGAGCAGTCGAAGAAGCACGGCTATCTGCTCTCCCTGCTCGGCATCCGGCAGGTGGCCGTCATTGTCAACAAGATGGACCTTGTCGGCTACCGGAAGGACGTCTTCGCCGCGATCGAAAAGGAGTATCGGGCCTTTCTCGCGCAGCTCAAGGTGACGCCGGAACGGTTCGTGCCGGTCAGCGCCAAGCTCGGCGACAACATCGTGCGGCAGAGCGAGGAGATGCCGTGGTACGCCGGCCCGACGGTGCTGGAGACGCTCGGTCTGTTCCGGAAAGAGCCCGCACGGGACCGACAGCCCTTGCGCTTCAACGTGC
>DASQRT010000132.1:0-14287 GCA_035642795.1 Nitrospirales bacterium | reverse complement strand
CCTTTCCCGGCTGCGACGCGAATCGTCTCTTTCGTCACTTCGAGGATGACCCCTGGCTCCGCCATGGCGCACCCGGGATTCGTGGGCTCGGCCCTCCAGAGCTGCCAGCGCTCATCGTCATAGTAGGTGTAGGCGCCTGGCCAGGGCGTCAGCCCGCGGATCCGGTTGGCCAGCGCTGTCGCCTCCTCGTCCCAGCGCAGCGTGCCATCTTCCTTCTTCAGCAATGGCGCGAGCGTAGCGCGACTGTGGTCCTGCGGGTTCGGGGTGAGGGTGCCATCCTTGAGCCCGCTGATAGTCTTCACGAGCAGCCGTCCGCCGATGGGCGCCAGGCGGGCCGCCAGCTCGCCTGCCGTTTCCATCGGCAAGATCGGGACCGTCTCTTGCAGCAACACGGGGCCCGTGTCCATGCCCGGGTCCATCAGCATCGTGGTGATGCCGGTCTCGGTCTCGCCATTGATGATCGCCCACTGGATCGGGGCGGCGCCCCGATACTTGGGAAGCAGCGAGCCGTGCACGTTGACGCATCCCTTCGGTGGCAGGTCCAGGACGGCAGGCGGCAGAATCCGGCCGAAGGCCGTGACGGCGATCAGGTCGGGCGCCCAGCTTTTCAGGGTCTCCAGGAAGGCAGGGTCTTTCATCTTGAGTGGCTGGAGGATCGGCAGGCCGGCCTGCTGGGCCAGCACCTTGACCGGGGGCGGGGTCAGTTGTTGCCCGCGGCCCTTGGGACGATCGGGCTGGGTGACCACTCCGATCACGCGGCCGATCTTTTTCTGATCGGCTTCCAGAAGCGCCTGCAAGGACGGCACGGCAAACTCCGGTGTCCCCATGAACACGATCCGCAACGGCGTAGACATGGTGTCAAAACGCAAGGAGCGTCGGGAAATTCAGGCATGAAAGTCTGGTCATGCGCGCCATGATACCGCATTTCGGTCGCCTTGACAGTATCACGTCAAGTTGGTAGCATCCGCGTGCGGGGTGGAGCAGTCCGGTAGCTCGTCGGGCTCATAACCCGAAGGTCAAGGGTTCGAATCCCTTCCCCGCAACCATCCTTCTTTCCCCAGATTCCTCGCTCGTCTGACCGACACGACGCTTGACAGGTCTCCAAGGGTGGCCTAGCCTTGGTACACTACCCCGTGTGCCGGAGGCTCCCATGCCGCGCCGGTTCTTCCTCCTTTTCTTTGTAGCCTACCGAAGGCTTCCGCTGGCGATCCTAACCGCCGAACCTGACCAGCTCTAGGGTGAGCCCTCCGAATGAAAGGAGTCGGTCATGAGTATCCTGAGAAGACTGAAAGATTATTTAGATAGCGAGAAGGTTCCCTACGAGGTCTTGCCCCACAGGGAAACTTTTACAGCGCCGGAGCTAGCTCAGGCCCTCCATGTGCCAGGGAAAGAACTGGCCAAGGTGGTCATGGTGAAAGCGGACGAGCGCTTCGTGATGACTGTGCTTCCAGCTAACTGGAAGGTGGATCTCAAAAGACTCAAAGAGATTTTTCGGACCAGCCATGTGCGGTTGGCTACCGAAGCAGAGTTTAAGGAATTGTTCCCCGATTGCGAACTCGGTGCAATGCCGCCTTTCGGCAATCTCTACAGCCTAGAGGTATATGTGGACCAGCCCCTTACAACGGACGCAGAGATCGTCTTTCAGGCCGGGACGCGCCATGAGGCGGTGAAGCTCCGATACCAGGACTTTGCCAGTCTGGTCCGCCCTAGAGTTGCCGAGCTTCATATGGCAACCACGGGCCCCAAGACAGATCCCTGAGAAAGAGACGCAAAAGCGGGGCTGTTAATAGTTAGAGGCGATCCCATTATCCATTGCGTGGTGCTGCCAATCGTTCCAGGCGTGACCGAGTTCGTGGGCGAGGATATAGCGACGTCGGCGGATCGGCAGGGACTTTCGGATGTATAAAACGCGCTCGTCAGGATCCCAGTACCCATCCACCGACTCGCCGGTTCCGTCCTCGACGATCTCCTCCATCTCGCTATCCGTAACTTGCTTGATCGTCACGACATAGCCGAAAGGCAATTGAACCCGCTTAGGGATGGTAAGACGCGGCATTTCTCCACCTTTTCTCTTGTCGCCTTTCTTCCCCTCTCAACTTCCAGTATAACCCAGGTGCCTAGCATTATTGTAATACCTTGAAATCAAACAGGATTTCAAATTTGCGAGTCGGTGGTTCACCGGCGCTCTGCTGATTGCGCTTCCCTGCTTCTTCGCGCTAGTCACGGGCGACGTGCGCTGGCTCAGGTCGAAGCTGCGAGCGTAGCTTACTTCTGGACTGAAGGGCCCGAATGCTATAAGTATGGCTTCCGGAAAGAGCCTCTGCCGACGCGAACCGCTTGGATCTTGGATAAGGAGACCACATGACGAGCCAGCCGAAACGCAGAAGCCGTGACCTTGTAGAGGGGCCGAGTCGAGCGCCGGCCCGCGCCATGCTCAAGGCCGTCGGGTTCACCGATGACGACCTGTCCCGCCCGCTGGTGGGGGTGGCCAATACCTGGATCGAGGTCATGCCCTGCAACTTCCATCTCCGGCGCCTCTCCGAAAAGGTGAAGGCCGGCATTCGCGCGGCGGGAGGGACCCCCATCGAGTACAACACGATTGCGGTTTCCGATGGCATCGCCATGGGCACGGAAGGCATGAAGGCCTCACTGATCAGCCGCGAAGTGATCGCAGACTCCATTGAGTTGGTGGCGCGCGGGCACCTGTTCGATGCGGTCGTGGCGCTGTCCGGCTGCGATAAGACGATCCCTGGTACGGTCATGGCGCTGGCCCGGCTGAACCTCCCGTCGCTGATGCTGTATGGCGGCTCGATCATGCCCGGCAAGTTCCAGGGGCACGACGTCACGATCCAGGATGTCTTCGAGGCGGTCGGGAAGCACGCGGCCGGCAAGATGACGGAGGTAGAGCTGCGCGATCTGGAGAACCACGCCTGCCCAGGGGCCGGCGCCTGCGGCGGCCAGTTCACCGCGAATACGATGGCGATCGCGTTCGAGTTACTGGGCATCTCCCCGATGGGCTTCAACGGCGTGCCGGCGATGGACCCGCGTAAGGATGAAGTCGCGTTCCGCTGCGGCCAGTTGGTGATGGAGCTGCTGCGGAAGGACCTGCGCCCGCGCCAGATCATCACGCGCAAGGCCCTGGAGAACGCCATCGCTGCTGTAGCCACTACCGGCGGCTCCACGAATGCCGTGCTGCACCTGCTGGCCGTCGCGCGGGAATCCGGCGTGCGATTGACCATTGACGACTTCGACAAGATCAGCCGGAGGGTTCCCTTGCTGGCCGATCTCAAGCCAGGCGGCCGCTTCATGGCAGCCGATCTCTATGCGGCGGGTGGCACGACGCTGGTCGCCAAGCGGCTGCTGGACGCCGGACTGTTGCATGCCGATCAGCTCGCGGTCACGAGTCGGACGATTGGTGAGGAAGCCCGACAGGCGAGTGAAACGCCTGGACAACAAGTCGTCCGGCCGCTGTCTAATCCGATTAAGCCGACGGGTGGGCTGGTCATTCTTAGAGGGAACCTAGCGCCGGAGGGCTGCGTCGTGAAAGTGGCAGGGCATTCGATGACGTCGTTCAGAGGCCCTGCCAAGGTCTTTGATTGTGAGGAAGACGCCTTCGCCGCTGTCAAGACCGGGCAGATCAAAGCGGGCGATGTGGTCGTGATCCGCTACGAAGGGCCAGCGGGCGGCCCAGGCATGCGCGAGATGTTGGGCGTGACGGCCGCGATCGTCGGCGCGGGCTTGGGGGAGTCCATCGCCCTGCTCACCGACGGTCGCTTCTCGGGCGCCACGCACGGTCTGATGGCCGGCCACGTCGCGCCGGAAGCGGCGAAGAAAGGCCCCATCGCGGCGCTCAAAACCGGCGACCGCATCGTTTTCGATGTGCCTGCCCGCACGCTGAACGTCGAACTGGCGAAGAAAGAGATCAAGGCCCGGCTCAGCAAGTGGAAACCGCCGGTGCCTCGCTATACCACCGGCGTCATGGCCAAATACGCCCGACACGTCTCTTCGGCCTCAGAGGGAGCGGTGACGAGCTGACGTCGGTCGAGGCGTCTGCGTCACGCGTTGAGCCGTCGTTGCTGCAGCAGGCGAGTCAAGCGCTTAGTATCTTCATGTGCCTGGGAAAGTTGATACCGGCTATCCAGTAGCACGACCCGCTCCAGGCACCGAATTGCGGATTCTTCGTTGCCCCCGCGCTCGTAGAGCTCGGCTAGGAGACGAAGCGCGGCTGCTTCTCCCGGCTCGTTGCCCAGCTTGATGAAGTGCTCGGTGGCGTTGTTCAGGCATTTCTCAGCTCGGCTCGTGTCCCCGCTCTGGAAATAGGTCTTCCCGAGCTGACTGTATGTGACGGCCAAGCCGTCCTCGTCCCCGACGGCCCGGTGAAACTCCAGGGCCTTCTTGAAATTGGCGATTGCCTCGTCCGGGTGTCCCAGGGCTGCGTCCTGGAGCGCCAGGTTGGAATACAGGATGCCGAGCGCACGGCGGTCCTGGAGCGGTTCCAGGATGTCAAGCGCTTCCAGGTAGTAGGGACGGGCTTTATCAGGCTGGCCGGCCTCCGCGTGCACGTTCCCGAGGTTGACAAGCGTCTGACCGATGGCATTCCAGTCCGGCTGGTCGCGCTGAAGCTCGAGCACTTCCCGGTAGCAGCGCGCGGCATCCTCATACTTGCCCATCATCGCGCAGACATTACCGAGATTCCCCAAGGAATTCGAAAGAGCCCGACTTGCTCCGTTCTCCCGGTCATCCTGCACCGCCTGCTCGTACCAGAAGCGTGCCTGCGGTAGGTTGCCACGGTGTAGGAAAATCTGCGCCTTGTGTTTGGCAGACTCGGACATGACCGAAGGATAAAGACGGGCCAACCAGAAATCCAGACGGGGAGCCTATAGGGCAATGGTCATAAGGCATAGCCTATCTAAAGAGATAACCGCACTATCCAAGCAGATAGAAGTTTCCTTGCGAATCCAGCGGGTTTCCGCCCCCTCGCGCTAGCCTAGATGAATGCTTTGCTCAATGAATGAATGGGCTTACGATCAGCGTGGGCACGAACTGGCCCGTATATGTAGGAAGGCACTGAAATTGCTCCATTTTTGGAACATCATGCGACAGAAAGTTACTTCCTCACTCATAGGTCTCGCTCTCGGCCTCGGTTTCACTCCACCTGTAACGTTTGCCGATGTCTGGCTGTGCATGCAACCGAATGGAACGAACCTCTATAGCGACCGAGGTGGCGGCCCAGATTGTCGCCTCGTCAAGGTCAAGAAGGATAAGGGCGTAGCCAAAGAGAGCTTCACACCTGCAGCGTTGGCAGCTCTGTCTGCGACGACCGAGAGCCCTCGACCTAACGTTCAGATACAACCACTCAAGGCACCGCAGCCGTTCCCGGCGACCAGCCTACGGGTTCCGGTTCTCATGGTGAACCAATACTCTGCCAAGCAGGACCAGTCCGTGGCGTACTCGGCCAATCTTGGTGAAGTTGTGCTAGCAGATATGACCGTCAGTTACGTCCCTGCGGGGACCGGTCCGGAAGTAGTGACGGATTCGCATTTCGGCGGGTATCTCGATGTGTCCCTGCGGACAGCCGTCGCGGCGGCTGCCAAGGGCGTGGGGTACGATCCCCGGTTCCTGCGGGTTCGGCTCTCCGTCCGAACCTCCATCCTCCAGAGCGGCCTGTATATTGACGGCCCGAGCGCGGGTGCCATCCTTGCGGTCGGTGTGACGTCGGCCTTGCTCGGCGATACGATCCGCCCCGATGTCTGCATGTCGGGCACGATCAATGAGAAACAGGAGGTGGGCTCCGTAGGAGGGCTGGAGGAAAAAATCCAGGGATGCCGTCAGCTCCACTATCGTGAGATGGTCGTGCCGTTCGGGCAGACCTCCATGGACCTCGCGTTGAAAGGCATGGGGGGCGATATCAAGATAACCGAGGTGAGCACGCTCGGTGCGGCCTACCAAGCGGCGACAGGTCAATCGATCCGAACCATCCCTTCGCACTAGCTAGCGCTCTCTCCCTTAGTCAGAATCCGCTCTTCCGCTCCCTGTCACACGCGTGTGTTCAGGTCAGTCCTACGATGCGGCCGGTCTCGGGGTCGACATCCACACGCTCGCCTGCGGGACTTTTGGGCAGCCCAGGCATCAACTGCATACTGCCGCACACCGCTGTCAGGAACTCGGCGCCCGCGAGGATTCGTAACTCTCGGATTGGAAGGGTGAAGCCCCTCGGCCGACCGAGGAGTTGGGGATCGTGTGATAACGAGTACTGGGTCTTGGCCATGCAGATCGGAAAGTGCCCGTACCCCAGTCTGATGGCTGTCTCGATCTGAGCTATGGCAGTGGGCTCGCAGGTCACGCCGTCCGCGCCATAGATCCGGCGAGCGATCGTTTCGAGCTTCTGTTCGATCGTGGCGGCATCCTCGTACAGAGGCCGATAGCTCGATGGCTGCTCGCAGGCCCGCACGACGGCGACGGCTAGCGCTTCAGCCCCGGCGCCGCCATCTGACCAGGGCGTGGACATCGCGGCGGCTACGGCTCCTCCTTCGACCGCCTGGACCTTCACATATTCCAGCTCTTCTTTCGGATCGTCCGCAAACGCGTTCACAGCCACGACGGCGGGGACGCCAAACGTGCGAACGTTGGCGATGTGCTGGTGGAGGTTGGCGCAGCCGCGGGCCAGGGCTTTCCAGTTGGGACCGGTCAGGGCCGCCGGCAGCGGCAAGCCCGGCTTGGCTGAGCCGGCGCCTCCGTGCAGCTTCAACGCCCGCAGGGTGGCTACGATCACGGCGGCCGCAGGACGCAGGCCGGACACCCGGCATTTGATGTTGAAGAACTTCTCCGCGCCCAGATCGCTGCCGAAGCCCGCTTCGGTGACGACGTAATCGGCAAGGCGGAGAGCGAGCGCGTCGGCGACAATCGAGCCGCTGCCGTGCGCGATGTTACCGAAGGGGCCGGCGTGGATGAGCGCTGGCGTGCCCTCCGCGGTCTGCACCAGATTGGGGTTCAGGGCGTCCCGAAGGAGGGCGGCCATGGCTCCGGCGCACCGCAGGTCCTCGGCACTCACCGGCCGGCCATCCTGTGTCATCCCTACGAGAATCCGTCCGAGCCGCCGCCGCAAGTCTTTCAGATCGGCGGCCAACGCGATGATCGCCATGACCTCCGAGGCTTCGGTGATCACGAACTGGCTTCGCCGACCGTCCTGCAAAGTCACCTGGCGCAGCTCCCGATCGTTCAGCCCCATGACCCGCGGCCAACTGATCGCGTTGTGGTCGAGCTGAAGCGAGTTGCCGTGAGACAGATGGTTGTCAACGAACGCGGCCAGCAGGTTGTGCGCCGCGGCCACCGCGTGTGCATCTCCGGTCAGATGCAGATTCACCTCTTCCTGCGGGACGACTTGCGCGCGCCCGCCGCCGGCACCGCCGCCTTTGACGCCGAATACGGGACCGAGACTGGGCTGGCGAAGCGTCACGACGGTACGGCGGCCGAGCCGGCAGAGTCCCATGGCCAGCCCGATCGCGGTCACGGTCTTCCCTTCGCCCAGCGGCGTGGGGTTGATGGCAGTGACCAGCACGTAGCGTCCGAGAGGCCGGTCGCGGAGCCGATCGAGCGCGGCCAGCGCGATCTTGCCCTTGAAGCGGCCGTAGGGGATCAGCTCGTCCTCGAGGAGCCCGAGTTCGTCGGCAAGCTCCTGCACCCGTTTGAGCAAAGGCGCGGCGGACGGAGGCATGGAGATGCACTCCGGCTAGAGGGTCTGGTAAGAGACCGGCGTGACGGTCCCGTTCACGATGCGAAAGGCGTTGGCCTCCGGTGCGTCTTTCTTTTCCAGGGAGATGATGAGGTGCAACGGCTCAGGCAGATTCAAGATGCCTCTGGTGGACTCGAACTCCGTGGCGATCTTGATGTCGGTGACGGAGGGCCGCGCAGGACTGTGGGGATGCGAATGGTAGAGGACCTGCAACTCGAGGCCCTGGCGCCGCATGTCTTTCAACGCCAAGGACATGTCGCGGGCGTCCATAACGAAGGCGATGTCAGCGCGCTCTTCGGGTGAGAGGGCCTGCAAGTGGGAGAACTTCGCCTCGTCGAAGTTGGCGAGGTGGGCCCCTTCTGTCGCGACGATGTTGGCGATCTTGTAGTGGTGGGTGACACGTCCGTCTTTCCCAGCCAACATGCCGCAGCATTCGTTTGGAGCCAGTTCACGCGCGTGAACGATCATTGCGTTGAGGATGTGTCGGGGGATGCTCAGAGTCCGCACGAGACCGTGTAGTCGCCGGACAGGTCTGTGATGCGTGGGCGTGCGCCGCAGAGCGGGCACGCGGGATCTTTCGGGATGCGGGTCTTTCGGAAGCTCATCTCGAGCGCGTCGTAGATCAGCATCGAGCCGGCGAGCGACGTGCCAAATTCGACGATCTCTTTGATCGCCTCGGCGGCCTGGAGCACGCCGATCGTGCCGGCCAAGACGCCGAGCACCCCGGCTTCCTGGCAGTTCGGGACCAGGCCCGCCGGCGGCGGCTCCGCGTACAGGCACCGATAGCAAGGAAACCCGTCGTGCGGTTTGAGGGCGGTGAGCTGCCCTTCGAAGCGGAAGATGCTGCCTGAGATCAGGGTCTTCTTGGCGAAGAAACAGGCGTCGTTGACCAGGTAACGGGTGGTGAAGTTGTCCGAGCCGTCCAGTGCGAGATCGAAGTCGGTGAGGATGCCCAAGATGTTCTCGGCGGTGATGTTGGTCTGGTACGTCTTGATCGCGACGTCTGGATTGATCGCGACGAGCATCTCGCGCCCGGACTCGACCTTGGGCTGGCCGACGGTGGCGGTTGTGTGGAGGATCTGGCGCTGGAGATTCGACAGGTCCACCACATCGCCGTCCACGAGGCCGATCGTGCCGACCCCGGCCGCGGCCAGATAGAGCGCTGCCGGGGAGCCGAGGCCGCCCGCGCCAATGACCAGCACGCTGGCCGCCGCCAACTTCTTCTGGCCCTTGCCGCCCACGTCCGGCAGGATGATGTGTCGGCTGTAGCGTTCGATCTGCTGCTCCGTAAATTCCATCGTTATTCGTGAATCGTTATTCGTTAATCGATAGAAAAAGAATCATCATTCACGGCCACGTTTAGCGATTAACGTTTAACGGCCTTTCCTCCTGCCATGGCTATTCGACGACGTTCAACTCGATGGGGTCCACGATGACGCCCTTCTGCCGGATGCCTTCGATGGCCCGTTCGATCTCGGCGGGGGCCCCGGAAAATTCCACGTCCATCCATCCGGTCTTCTCCCGCACGTCCGCCCGGCGGATGTTCGTATCCACCCTTGGGAAAGCGCGGTTGATCTGGCAGAGGACCGGCTCCTTGATTTTGTCCTCCGGAAACCGGAGATGAAAGCGGAGACGCGCCATCAGCGCCGTCCTTCGCACCCGCCCGATCGACCCCTTGCATTCACAGAGCAAGGGGTGCCCCGCGTGCCAAGACGCGGCCCTCGCCCGGGAAAAGTCCCGCCCGCGATGGCCGGCACGATGGAGACCTCGTCGCCGTCCTTGAGAGGCGTGTGCTTGCCTTTCAGAAAGCGGATGTCCTCTTCGTTGAGGTAGATATTCACGAAACGCCGAATCTCGCCTTTGTCGTCACAGACCCGATCCTTGAGTCCGGGGAACTGGCCATTCAACGAATCGATCAGGGACTGAATGTCCGAGGCGGGGGCCGCGACCTCGCTTTTGCCCCCCGTCAGTGGCCGCAGGGGCGTGGGAATACGCACCTTCACCATGGACCCTTTACCGCTCATGGTTGCCCAGACCGAACGTCTTCTGGAAGTGGACCAGGCTCGGGGAAATCCGCGTCGGCCGACCGACGGCGTTCATCACGGCCTCCTGTGTCTTCAAGCCGTTGCCGGTGATCAACGCCACGGTCGCCTCGGTACGCTTGATGAGTCCCTGCTTGACCAGCTTCTTGAGGACGCCGATCGTCACGCCGCCGGCGGTCTCGGCGAAGATCCCTTCGGTCTGCGCCAGCAGCGTCATGCCCTCGATGATCTCCTCGTCCGTCACCGTGTCCATGGCTCCGCCGCTCTCGGTCGTGGCCTTCAGCGCGTAGTAGCCGTCGGCGGGGTTGCCGATCGCCAGCGACTTGGCAATGGTGGCGGGCTTCACCGGCTTGAAGAAGTCCCGGCCCAGCTTGTACGCCGTGGCGATGGGGGAACAGCCCTCCGCCTGCGCCCCGTCCACCTTGGTGGCCATGCGGTCGATCAGCCCGAGCTTGTGGAACTCGTTCAGCCCTTTCCAGATCTTCGTGAGCAGCGAGCCGGACGCCACGGGCACGACAATGTGGTCCGGGGCGATCCAGCCGAGTTGCTCCACGACTTCGTAGGCCAAGGTCTTGGACCCTTCGGCGTAGTAGGGACGGATGTTGACGTTGACGAAGGCCCACTTGTGCTCGCCGGCGATCTCGCTGCACAGGCGGTTCACGTCGTCGTAATTGCCCTCGACCTCGACGACGTTGGGCCGGTACACGAGATTCCCAAGCACCTTGGAGGCTTCCAGGTCGTGAGGGATGAACACGTAGCACTGCATCTTGGCCGCCGCGGCGTGGGCGGCGACCGAGTTGGCGAGGTTGCCGGTGGAAGCGCAGGCGACCGTGTCATAGCCCATCTCACGGGCGCGGGTCAGCGCCACTGAGACGACCCGGTCCTTGAACGACAGGGTTGGGTGATTGACGGTGTCGTTCTTGATGTAGAGCGTGTCCAGCCCCAGTTCGTCGCCGAGGTTCTTGGCCCGCACAAGCGGGGTGAAGCCAGCGTTCAGGCCGACGGTGGGTTCCCCCGCGATGGGGAGGAGATCCACGTACCGCCAGAGGCTCTTGGGGCCCGCCTCGATCGCTTTGCGGGTGAGGCGCGCTTTGATTTGCTTGTAGTTGTACTGGACTTCCAAGGGTCCGAAGCACATGTCGCAGACATGGAGCGACACTGCCGGATACTCCTTGCCGCACTCGCGGCAGATCAGGCCTTTCATCTTGTCGGTGCTCATCGGGGAGGCCTTCGGCATCGTCACGCCGTCCTGACCGCGCAGACCTCCGGCTCCTGCTCGACGAGCCGGGTGATCTCTGGGCGCTCGCCGCAGAGCGGACACCGCGGGTTCTTGGCCACCTTGATTTCTCGGAACCGGGTCTCGCGCGCGTCGTAATCCAGCAGCCGGTTGGTGAGAGGGCGGCCCTTGCCCAGAATCAGCTTGAGGACTTCGGTCGCCTGGATGGTCCCGATCACGCCAGCCAGCGCGCCGATTACGCCGGCCTCCTGGCAACTGGCCACCGCCCCGGGCGGCGGCGGTTGCTTGAAGATGCAGCGAAAGCAGGCGCTCTGCCCCGGCAGGATGGTGAACACCCGCCCGTCGAAGCGGAGGATCCCCCCGTGCACCAGCGGCTTGCGCGCGAAGAAACAGGCGTCGTTGATCAAGAACTTGGCAGGGAAGCTGTCCACGCCGTCCACGACGATGTCGTACCGGCCGATGAGATCCATGGCATTCTCTGCCGTCAGGCGCGTGTTAAAGGTCTCGACCGCGACGCTGGGGTTGAGGGCGAGGATCTTGGCCTTGGCGGAGACCACCTTGGGCTGGCTGATGTCGGGCGTCTGGTGGATGATCTGGCGTTGGAGGTTGGAGAGGTCCACGGCGTCGCCGTCAATCAGGCCAATCGTCCCCACGCCCGCCGCGGCCAAGTAGAATGCGGCGGGAGACCCTAAGCCGCCGGCGCCCACGATGAGCACCTTGGCCTGTCCGATCTTCTGCTGGCCCTTGCCGCCGACCTCAGGCAGGAGGATGTGCCGGCTGTAGCGGGTGACCTGTTCTTCGGAATCTGGAATGAATGGCATGGTTAAATGTTAAAGTATTTCTCGATGCTGATGTAGCGCTCGCCCGTGTCGCAGAGCACCGTGACCACGTTCTTACCGGGCCCGAGCTCCGCCGCGACCTTCTGGGCGGCGGCGACATTGGCCCCTGACGAGATGCCGACCAGAAGCCCTTCCTTCTTCGCCAGCAGCTTGGACATCTGGTACGCCTCGTCGTCCGTCACGGTGAGCACGCTGTCCAGGATCGAGCGGTTCAGGACCTTGGGGATGAACCCCGCGCCGATCCCCTGGATCCGGTGCGGGCCCGGGTCGCCCCCCGACAGGACAGGCGAGCCGGCCGGTTCCACCGCAATGACCTTGACCTTCGGGTTCCGTTCCTTGAAGACCTCGCCGCACCCCGTGATCGTGCCTCCAGTGCCGACCGCCGCGACGAAGGCGTCGATCCGGCCGTCCATCACCTCCCAGATCTCTAGGGCCGTCGTCTTCCGGTGTATGGCCGGGTTCGCGGGATTCGAGAACTGGTCCGGCATGAAATAGTCCGGGTTCGCGGCGACGAGGCTCTCCGCTTCCTTGATGGAGCCTTTCATCCCTTCCCATGCTGCCGTGAGCACGAGCTGCGCGCCGTAGGACGACAGCAGGCTCGCGCGCTCCATGCTCATGCTCTCCGGCATGACGAGGATGAGCTTGTAGCCGCGCACGGCGGAGAGCAGCGCCAGGCCGATGCCCGTGTTGCCGCTGGTCGGCTCGACGATGGTGGCGCCGGGCTTCAGCTTGTCCTGCCGTTCCGCCTCGTCGATCATGTTGAGGCAGATGCGGTCTTTGACCGAGCCACCTGGGTTGAAGTACTCGACCTTGGCGTAAATAGTGGCGGCCCCCTCCTGGGACAGGCGGTTGAGCCGGACCAGGGGAGTGCGCCCGATGAACTCGGTGATGGCGTGCGAGGCGCGAAGCACTTAAGCGCCCCCGCCCATGTAGAACAGGAGTTCGATCGCGTCGCCGTCTTTCACGGGTGTGCTACCGAGTTCATCACGTTCCAGCATCTTCGAGTTGAGCTCCACGGCCACCATCTGAGGGCTGACATCCTTGGCTTTCAGAATCTCCAAGACGGTGCTGCCCGACACCTGCTCGGTCTTGCCGTTGATTGTGACCTGCATGGATGCCCGACCCCCTACAAGAGAAAAAATCATCTGGAATGGCCACTTTAACGAAGACTTACGGCGGTTGTCAAGGAACGCCGCAGGGCATTCCCTGCGGTTGACTTCGCCCATGGCATCTCCTAGAATCCACTAGCTCCACGTGCGCGGCTCGCTTTCCAGGAACCCATGAATCTCCCTAATGCCCTGACGGTCCTCCGCATCCTCCTCATTCCGTTCTTTATCGGGTTCCTCACCTATGGGCACTACCTGTGGGCGCTGTGGACGATCCTGATCGCCGGCGTCACGGACATTCTGGACGGGGTCATCGCCCGGATGGCGAATCAGCGCACAAGGCTTGGCGCGTACCTGGACCCGCTGGCTGACAAGCTCCTCCTCACTTCGTCCTTCGTCACCTTGTCGATTCTACATCTGGTGCCGGGGTGGGTGGCGATCGTGGTGGTCAGTCGGGACCTCATCATTGTGGCCGGGACGCTGCTGCTGCATGTGACCCAGACTCCGATCGAGGTGGTTCCAACGGCGCTCGGCAAGGGAACGACGCTGGCCCAGCTCTCCTATCTCGTGCTGGCGCTGGTGCTCATCGCGTTCCAGAAAGACGTGCACCAATTGATGCCGCTGCTCGCGCTTATGCTGACACTGACAGTCATCTCGGGTCTCCAATATGTCTATCGGGGCATCCGCGCGTACCATCCGGACCTGGTCTGACGCGTCCTGCGCGCCGCGAGACATTTCGGGAGGTCGGGATGGATGTTCGTTGACAAGCCCCCCTTAACTTAGTACACTCTTTCCCCAATGTTTCGCGTGCTTTTGTTCCCGGACAACTTTTGCTACCTGGTGGAGGGAAGCGATGCCTCCGGTTACTGACAAATTGGGCAAGTTGCTCATTACCGCCAACCTCATCACCGACCAGCAGCTCAATGAGGCGCTGATGGCTGTGAAGCAGTCCAAAGGCGGCACCCGGCTCGGCAGCACGCTGGTCAAGATGGGCTACATCCCGGAGGAGAAACTCCTCCAGTTCCTCTCCCAACAGTATCGGGTGCCCGCCGTGGACCTGAAGATGTACCAGCACATCGATCCCGCCATCATCAAGCTCGTGCCGCTGGAACTGGTCAAGAAGCACATGGTGCTGCCGTTGCGGCGGGTCGGGGCTACCGTGACCGTGGCGATGCTGGACCCCACGAACATGCTAGCACTGGACGACCTTAAGTTCCGCACAAACTACACGATTGAGCCCGTGATCGCTGCTGAGTCGGCGCTCATCGAGGCGATTAAGAAGTACTACGGGGCCGGAGCTGCCGGTGGTGGGGAAGACAAGGCGAGGGCCG
>DASQRT010000131.1:0-2780 GCA_035642795.1 Nitrospirales bacterium | reverse complement strand
CAAAGACTCGATCCACGTTCAAATGGATCTCAGGATAATCCATCCCTTGCTGCACGCGGGCATCGAGTGTGCCGGGGACAGAAGCAACGACATCGCGAATCTGGACGGCCGCCTGGCTCAGGTCGGCCAGGCTGGGGCCGCTGACCTTGATGTCCACCGGCGCCGGGAGGCCGGCATTGATGACGTCGCTGACCACGCCCCCGGTCTGGAACGAGAATTTCAAACTTGGTAGTTCTTTGCGAAGTTCGGCCCTGATTCGGTTGATGTACTCATCAGTCCCGACCACGTGCTGTTTGACAAGACTGACGAGGACGAAGGCCTGGTGTGGACCGGCAACCGGCGTATACAGCACCATCCAGCCCTGGGGCAATCCGATGTTGGCGACCACCTGGTCCAGTTCACTCAGTGGGATGACCTTGCGGATGACCTCCTCTGCCTTGCCCACGATAGCCTCAGTCTTCTCCAGCCGCGTGCCCTCCGGCGCCGCGACATTCAGAATGAATTCACCAGCGTCCACTTTGGGAAAGAACTCCGTCGCCAAGCGGGGTGCTTGGACCATAGACACGAGGAACACTCCTCCTACCGTCCCCACGATGAGAGCCTTGTGGCCCAGCCCCCACCGAAGGAAGGCTTCGTATCTGTCCGCGACACGTTCGAATGGGTTGAAGCTCTTCCAGATCGCGGTCAGCGAACCCCATACAGACCGGGGAGCTTCGATCTTGGCGAGCTCCGGGAGATGTCCCAGCTCTCGATGACCGGCCGCGATGGCGACAGGAGCCACGGTGAGCGACGCGAGGTACGAAGCCCCCATCGCGTAGGCTACAGCTAAACCAAGCGGCACAAAGAGGAATTTGATCGTGCCCGTAAAGAAAACGATGGGTAGGTAGACGATCAGGATGCTGATCGTGATCACCAGCATCGGGAGCGCGACTTCGCTCGCCCCATCTGCCACGGCTTCCCGCACCGGCTTATCCATAGCTATATGCCGATGGATATTCTCCAGCACCACGATGGAGTTGTCCACCAGCGTGCCGACAGCCAAGGCCAGGCCACCCAAGGTCATGATGTTAATGGTGTGACCCGTGAAGTACAGAAGAACGATAGCCGTCGCGATCGAGAGCGGGATAGCGAGGGCAATGATCAGCATAGACCGTATGCTGCCGAGAAACAGCAGGATCATGACGCAGGCCAAGCCGCCGCCCAGCAGCATCTCATGCTGGACCGTCGCGATCGCCTGGCGGATGTAGATGGATTGATCAAACAGCAGTTTCAACTCGAGATCGGCCGGAATCCCCTTGAGCTTGGGCAAAGTCTCCCGGATCCCGTCGATGACTTTCAGCGTATTGGCGCCGGCTTGCTTCAGGATCGGCACGTACACAGACCGCCGGCCGTTTACCCTGACTATATTGACCTGGACGGCAGTGGAGTCCGACGCTGTCCCCACGTCCTTTACGAACAGCGGGATTCCATTGACCACCTTCACTGGGAAGTCGTTCATCGCCTTGACGAGCGAAACAATGCTGTTGCTGTACACGTTGTAATCGAAGTCCCCGATCTTGACGTCCCCGGCCGGCACCAGGAGATTCTCGGCGTTTACAGCCTTCACGATTTCGTCCACGCTGACACCCCGGGCCAGCATCTTTTCGCGATCGAGAAAGACTGTGATCTGCCGGATCGTCCCACCGAATGTCGGTGGCAGCGACACTCCTTCGACAGTCCCCAATTGTGGGCGGACTGAGAAGTACGCGATGTCCCGGACCTCCTTCTCGCTCATGGTGGTGCTGCTCAGAGTGAGGTTGGCGATCGGCAGGTTGGTGGCTCCGAATTTGATGATGGTAGGAGGGAACATGCCCTTCGGCATGAACCGGAGGGCCGAATACGTCAAGCTGGTGATCTCGGCGAGGCCGGCGTCCACGTTGTATTCAGGATGAAAATAGATCTTAATCAGGCTGACACCGGGCAGCGAGCGGGACTCCATGTGCTCGACGTAGCTGGCCTGGAGAAAGAGCTGCTCGAGTCGAAGGGTGATGGCCCCCTCGATCTCGTCGGGGCCCATGCCCTTATAGAAAGTGGCCACCGCCACCACCGGGACCTTGATCTCGGGGAAGATGTCTACCACCATGTGCTGGTAGGACACCACTCCCAGGAGTACGACGATCAGGCTGAGGGCGACCACCGCGTACGGATTCTTGAGCGAGGCGCGAACCATCTAGGAAGTAATTCTAGGGGAGTATCGAAGCAGGGTCAAGGAAAGGGCAGATCGAACTGCCGGCTCAGCAAGCTCGGGGTGGTGGTCCCAACGGGATTTGAACCCGTGTTTATGCCTTGAGAGGGCACCGTCCTAGGCCAGGCTAGACGATGGGACCCCTGGTCGCTTCGAAGCGGCAAGCTATCGCTGCAAGCACCGCAACTTAACGGAAACGCAGACGGCTTGTCAACACGCGACCAACCTTGCGCGGGTAAGCTACCACCTGCTATAACGTGAACTATCACCGGTTACTCTCGGTCGCGTAGGAGACTGAACACAACGTGGGCGGAATCAATCCGTATATTGAAAAATCGGAAGTCGAACTCCCGAAGAAGGCGTACAAAATCACCTTCCGGAAACCGGATGGCACACCCATTATGTTTGAGGTTGATCCCGCCAAGCTCCCCTACGGTCCGACAGGCCTGCCCGGCAGCATTCTGGACATCGCGCTCAATGGAGGAGCCGGCATTGATCTCGAGCACGCGTGCGGCGGAGTGTGCGCCTGCTCGACCTGTCACGTGAAGGTGGTCAA
>DASQRT010000130.1:0-6688 GCA_035642795.1 Nitrospirales bacterium | reverse complement strand
CTCGTGCTGTTCCCTGTCCGCTTTGTTTTCTCTGCGTTCCTGACCCAACTGCCATGTCACTTGCTGGAGTTCTTCCTCCAGCGTCGTGTGCGCGTGGCGGAGCCTCTCCCATTGGTCCAGAAGCAACTGCTTCTTCTCTTTTGTCTGCGCTAACTCCACTTCCTGGGCTTGAAGCCGTTCCTGCAACTCTGTGCGCTGCTGAAGGACTTGGTCGAGTTGCTCACCTGAGGACTGCCGTTCCATCTGCGGCTGTGCCACTTGCTCCTCCAGGCACTGGACTCGCTCTTTCGCGGCATTTAACTGCGAATTCAGATCTTGATTATTCAACAATGTTCGCAGCACAAAGGGCAATTCAGTCAAAAAGGCAGGAGACTTTTTCGAAATATAAAAATCTGCGCCCAAGCGCAGGACCTCCATGGCAAGAGCCATATCGTTGCAGTCGGCTTGAATAATCAGGGTTGCCATGGGTGCTTGCCGTTTGAGCTCGGTCAACGCAGTCAGCCCGCTCTGACGAAATAAGTCCACATCAGCCAGGATAGCATGCCACTCATACTTGGCGGCCCATTGAACCACTTCGTCGGCTGAGTACACCACCTCAATCCGGCAGTCAGGAAAGAAGGCACGCAGACTCAAAGAAACTTCCTTGGATTCGTGCGCCTGTTCGTTTGCGATGAGGATATTGAGAGGAGGTATTTCAGACATGACCAACCTCTTGAACCACGCGTAAGGCTCAGAAGCCACTGTTATTGATCCTTACCGCTAATCATTGTTTTAGATTAAAAGTGGTGACTTTTTCTTTTCTTGAGTTTCCGCATTCTCTGCTCGTGATTTTCTATTACAAAACCTAGTCTTCGCAGGAATTCATGGGCTTCGGATCCTGCGAACTGTTCGATCGACAACCCTATTGCTGCGCTGATTGCCTGCTTGATGGGGTAATGTATCCCATGGATACTGATCGTGAAATCATGTGTTGGCTGTGGATCAACCCCCTTTAACGCATTCAAAATATCCTCTTTCTCCAGATGGTATTCCTTCCCACGCAGCTTGACGTACGCCATAGTTATTTCCCTCACGTTTTGAAACCCTATGAAGGATACGCCGAAAGAATACAAAAATCGACTCTTACGTGCCCCTACTTCCGGGCGTACTTGCCCATCAACTCAATCTGTTGCAGCAGGTGTCCTTGCATCGCTCTCTCCAGATCCTTCTTGGTCGTGCTCGGCGGCAGATTTAGGCTGGCATCGAGTGCGTACAACTTGAAGAAGTAGCGATGCGTCCCTGATGGCGGGCAGGGGCCGCCGTAGCCAATGCTGCGAAAGTCCGTCGTGCCCTGCTTGATCCCGTTCGGGAGCGAGTCCTTTTTCGGCACGCCTTCCTCGAGGCCGCGCGTGTTCGGCGGGATGTTCCACGCCACCCAGTGTACCCAGGTGCCCATCGGCGCATCCGGGTCGTCGGCGATGAGCGCCAGGCTCTTGGCTCCTGCCGGAACGTCGGACCAGTTCAAGGGCGGGGACACATCCGGTCCATCACACGTGTATTTCTTGGGAATCATCCCACCGGCCTCAAACGCTGAGCTTTTCAGTTCCATGGTGTGACCTCCTCAGGGTGGGCTTCAGGACGAACGGATTGTAGACCAGGGACGACTCTTCGACAAGCTCAGGGGAAACAAAAAGGAAGTTAAGGTTTGGAGCGGTCGCCTCACCCCATCTTCATCGCCTCGTTCACTTCGGCGATGGTCTGTCTGGCGACGGTGCTGGCCTTCTTGGTTCCGGTAGCGATCACCTCATCCACGAGTTTCGGCTTCTGCTCAAGCTCGCGCCGCTTCTCCCAGATCGGCGTGAGGCGGGCGACCAGCGCGTCCGCGAGCAGGCCTTTGCAATCAAGGCACCCGATCTCGGCCGTCCGGCACTCCTTGTTCACTTGGTCGATGACGGCCTGCTTGGACGCCGACTTGTGGAGCGTGAAGACTGGGCAGACGTCCGGGTTGCCCTTGTCCGTCCGCCGGACGCGGGCGGGATCGGTCACCATCGTCTTGAGCTTGGAGCGGACCGTCGCCTCGGAGTCCGACAGGTTGATCGTGTTGTTGTAACTCTTGCTCATCTTCCGGCCGTCCGTGCCGGGGACCTTCGGGAACTCCGTCAGGAGGGCCTGCGGCTCGGGGAAGACCGGCTTGTACAGAGCGTTGAAGCGCCGGGTGATTTCCCTCGTCAACTCGAGGTGGGGAAGCTGGTCGACTCCCACCGGCACGTAGTCGCCCTTGTATAACAGGATATCCGCGGCCTGCAGGACGGGATAGCCAAGGAAGCCGTAGGTGGACAGGTCTCGCCCCTCGATGTTCTCCCGTTTCTCCTTGTACGTGGGGTTCCGCTCCAGCCACGGCACCGGCGTGATCATAGAGAGGAGCAAATGTAAGATTGCATGCTCCGGGATGTGGGACTGAATGAAGAGCGTCGAGCGCTCGGGGTCAAGGCCCACCGCCAGCCAGTCGATGAGGACCTCGCGGGTGTACTCTCGGATACGGGCGGTGTCCTCGTAGTTCGTCGAGAGCGCGTGCCAGTCGGCGACGAAGTAGAAGCACTCGTGCTCGGCCTGGAGGCGCTTGAAGTTGTCAAGTGCTCCGAAGAGGTTCCCCAGGTGCAACAAACCGCTCGGCTGCATTCCGCTCAGGACACGTTTGGCCATGGCGCGTTTCTATCCGATTTACGAGGTAAAAGTCGAGATGATCGTAGTCGTCAACACATTGACCAGCGGTCCCATCACCCTGCCGAACAGGTGGATCTGGGGATCGGCGACGACCAGGAAGAAGATGATCAGCATCCCGTAGGGCTCCAGGCGGCTGAGCGCTTCGGCCTGGCGCGGGGGGAGAAGGCTGACCATGATCCGGCCGCCATCCAGCGGCGGGATAGGGATCAGGTTGAAAACCATGAGCACCACATTGATGAGGACCGAGTAGGTACACATCCAGGCCAAGGGCACCAGGATCAAGCCGAGCAGGTCTCTCCGGATGCCGGACCCACTGGTGGAAATGGAATCGGCGACGGACGGGTCGATGGCCAGGATGGCGCTGAGCGCGAGGGCGCTCGCGATGGCCAGGAGCAGGTTCATGCCGGGTCCCGCGGCGGCCACCAGCGCCATGTCGCGGCGCGGATTGCGCAGGTTCCAGGCGTTGACTGGCACCGGCTTGGCGTAGCCGAGCAGGATGCCGGAGGGGAAGATCAGGCACAGCAACGGCAGCAGGATCGTCCCGAACGGATCGATGTGCGCGGCGGGGTTGAGCGTCAGCCGCCCTTCCACGCGAGCCGTGGAATCGCCGTGGCGGTCGGCGACCCAGCCGTGGGCGTACTCGTGGAACACCATGGCCAGGAGCAGTGGGAGCGCCATGTACGAGATCGTATGGATGATCTGGCCGATGTGGTTCATCGCATGTCCATCAGCGGCACGAGCCTGCCGTTCTTGATCTGAATGAGCGCGTAGCGCCGCTCCAGGTATCCCGCCGGGTTCATGGTCAACGGCCCAATGAGGCCGGGCGCGTTCTTGACGTTCTTGACGCTCTCCCGGAGAGCGCGGCCTGTCGTCGCTCCCTTCAATATACCATCCAGGACCAGCCTGGTGGCCTCAAAGGCCTGCGCGGCAAAAGCCGTCGGAGTCTCTTGGAAGCGCTTCTGGTACTGCTCGACGAAGTTTCGCACGCTGGGGTCTGGGCTGTCCACGAAAAAACTATCCGCGAAAATTGCCTCTTCGACCGCGCGAGCATCAACGCGGAGCAGGTCCGGCGTGTTCATCCCGTTGGTCCCCAGGAGGCCCACCTTGGCGGCATAGAACCGGATCTGACCGGCGATCAGGCCCACTTTCTGGGCCTCGCCTGGGAGGAAAATCGCGTCGAATCCGGGAACATAGATTTTGGTCTCCTTGGCACCTTTTTTCTGAGGCGGGGTTAGGGGAGACTCCATCTTGCCGTAACGTTTGAGGTCGGCCTCCTTGATGCGTTTGATGGGAGGGCCGAAATCGTTATCGTCGGGTCCGTACGTGTCGACGGCGATGATCTCTCCGCCGAGGCGGCTGATTTCTTCCGCGAAGGCTTGTGTCATCTCCGCGCCGTATTGGTCCCGCGGAGCGAGGATGCAGAAGCGTTTCCAGCCCTGCAAGCCGGTCGCGTAGGCGGCGAGGTCCCGCACGAGCGCGCGGCTGTTGACGGCGGTGTTGAACAGGTACTGGCCGAGACGCTGCACGTCGGCGAGAGTGGCCGTCGGCGTGACGAAGACCACTTCATTGGCATCCGCGGCGGCCGCCACGGCCTTCACCTCTCGGCTCAACAATGGGCCGATGACGGCGATCGGCTGGTACTCTCTCAGCAGGTTGTCGAGCTCCGAGTCGAGAACCTTCGCATCGCCTTCAGTGTCCTTGACGACGAGACCTACCGCCAGTTGCGGGATGGCCTCGGTGGTCTGGTCGAAGGCGATCCGGATGCCGTTCAGCACGTCGGTGCCGTACGGACTCAACGCGCCCGAGAGGGGCAGCAAGGCGCCGATACGGTAGGCCATGCTCTTGAGCTTCTTCCGTTGCGCGGCCAGGATGGCATCGACAGAAGCAGCCTGCTCGTGCAGAGGGAACTGGGTCAGGAAATCGCGGGCGACGCGGGCTAGTTTGTAATCTTCGCCGGCTGACTCGTAGAGCTCGACCAGCCGCAGCAGCGCGATATCGGACGGGAACGTGCGGGGATATTTGTCCACGAAATGACGGAGGTCCTTCTCGGCGACTCTCGATTTGAGGATCTCGGCGATGCGCTGCTCGATCGGGCGCCGTTCATCCTCGGAGGCGAGCGCGCGGGCCTCGACGGCGGTCTCCACCATCCGGACATAGTCCTGGTTGGCGAGGTAGACCTCTTCCAGTTGCCGGAGCACGATCCGCTTCACGACCGGGTCCGTCGTCTGGCCTTTGGCTTCGAGCAGCAGGGGCAGCGCGGCGTTCAGTTGCCCGGTCGTGAGCAGGGCCGCGATCAACCCGAGCCGGGCCTGCGGCCTCAGCTCGGAAGTCGGGTATTCCTCCAGCAGGCGGCGGTAGTACGCGCCGGCCTCCTCGTAATTCTTCTGGTCGCTCAGGACCTTACCGAACAGGAGATAGGCCTCGGGGATGTGCTCGCTCTGTGGCGAGGCCGCGATGACTCTTTGCAGTATTTCGACGGCCGCGTCAGCTCTGCCTTCCCCGGCCAAGCCTCTAGCTTTGTCGATCTGGGCCTTGACCTCTTCCTCGGCCTTGGACGGGGCAGGCCGCGGCTGTGCGTCGAGCGGCGTGCTGCCTGTCAGGAGTAGGCCGGCCGCCAGCGTGGCAATGGCGCAGAGCCCCCCCGCTCTTCTCACGGATTGGGAAGGGAACCGTGCCAAGGGTTAGGGAAAGAGGTGTTCGGAGCGCACGTGCATGAGAAGTGGAGTCACTATATGAGCGGGGCGAAATGAAGTCAAGCGAGGCGTGTGGTAGACTGACACAATGATGCAAACTCATACGCTGACAGGGGTGGCCGCGTTCCTGCTCGCAGCTGGCCTATTGTTGGCGATGGCCGCGGAGGGTGACCTGTCGAAGGACATCATCGCCAAGGACGGCGTGCCCATGGTCCTAGTGCCAGCCGGGGGATTCTGGATGGGGCTTCAGGAGGGCGTGGGGCTGGATGACGAACAACCCCGCCACAAGGTGTACCTGGACACGTACTACATCGATAAGTACGAGATCACGACGGAACGGTACGCCAAGTTCCTGGAATTCGCGAGGTGGCAGAAACCGTTGAACTGGGACATGGTCAAGTTTCCGGACCATGCCAATCGTCCTGTCGTCGGAGTGACATGGAGCGATGCCGACGCCTACTGCCGGATCAACGGGCGGCGGCTACCCACCGAAGCCGAGTGGGAAAGGGCTGCTCGCGGGACGAACGAGCGGCCGTTTCCCTGGGGAGAGAAAAAACCAAACGCCACGCTCGCCTTGTTCGGCCAGATGGCTGAGTTCTCCTACGATCTTCTCAAGCCCGTCGGCAGCTATCCAGGAGGTGAAGGGCCGTACGGCGCCTTCGATCTGGCGGGTAATGTCGCGGAATGGGTCCAGGACTGGTATGACGGAGAATACTACAGAGAGAGCCCCGAGAAGAACCCGCAGGGGCCGCGGACAGGCCAGTACAAGATGGTACGGGGAGGCTCATGGTCCGACATGCCGGTGTACCTTATGTCAGGCAGCCGCACCTCCAAGCTTCCGCCGGAAACTCGCAACGCCTTCGTCGGTTTCCGCTGCGCGCAATCCGCAAAGTAATTTCGAGCGCGGGTCCTGCCCCCGCTTAGCCCAGCGCAGCTGGGCGTTTCGCCGTCGCAGCCCCGCAGATTCGGCTGTAAGCTCTACCGCTCCACCCGGGTCCCATGCGGCGCCACCCGCTCTAAGGCGCATTTCTATTAAGGGATATGGGGTTCCCGCCACAGTCCATGTCTTCTCCACTGTGGGGGGCGTCGTCTCCGATCTTCCAGTGCTTCGGGGTGACCTCGAAGGGGCGGCCTTTGATCGAGTAGAGTTTCGCTCTGTGGATCTGGACGCGGTCCTTATCCAGGAACTTCACCTCCAGGAGGACCTCTTCGGTTTCGCGGCGCAGCACCTTCACGACTGACGGTTCGGACCGTGTCTCGAACTCCCCTTGGATGTTCAGAGCCAGGCTGCT
>DASQRT010000129.1:0-4690 GCA_035642795.1 Nitrospirales bacterium | reverse complement strand
TGGTGAAGGAGGCCATGACGTTCTTGATCCGCGGATCGTAGGCGCGCGCGACCTTGTCAATCCGTTCCAGGAGCGCGACCTTCTCCGGCGTCGCGACCTCCGTAGCCGGCACAGTCACTGGGTAGAGATCCTGGACCGGTCTCCCGACCCGGATCGCCGGCACGGAGCCGGCGCCCGCCGGCGAGCGGGCGATGTAGCGGGCCGTGTCGGCGGCCTGCTCCAGCTGTCTCAACGTGATCTCATCCGAGTACGCGTAGCCGGTCTTCTCGCCGGCCGTCGCTCGCACCCCCACCCCCTGGGAGATGCTCTTCGAGGCGCGCTTCACCAGGCTTTCCTCCATTGAGATGGATTCGTCCACGGTGTGCTCGAAATAGAGGTCCGCGTAGTCCACGTCGCGGACTTTGACCCGCCCCATCGCGGCCAGGACCTCGCGGTCGGTCACCCCGAACCGCTCCAAGTAGAACTTTTCGAACTGCCTCGACTCCGTCATCGGGTGCCTCACGGTTCTGCTCACAGCTTCTTGCGCTTGCGCATCTCTTCTTCAAACGTCTTGCGGTACAGGGTTTCCCATTCCGGCGAGCCCTCCGCCAGCGGACGGGAATAGGAGGCCAGGCGCCGGCGGATGAGGGCGTCCACCTCTTCATCTACCTTCAGATCTGCGGCCAGAAAGCGCTTGATCTCGCGTAAGACCGCCACCTCATCCACCTTGAGCCGCGCGTTGGCGGGGTTCTTGAAGTGGTTCAGGATCAGGTGCGAGAGGTGCGTCACCTTCTCGTCGCCCAGGATCATCAGAGGACCACCCCTTTCTCCTTCACAAGTTGTTTCTTGATCATCTGGAAGAGCTGCTGCTCGTTCATCTTGCCCCGCGCGATCTCGGACTCGTACTTGCGCATCAATTCCTTGGCCTCCGCGTTGATGCGGTCCTCGACGCTCAGCTCGTCGACGATCACCCGCTCCAGCGACACGGTCAGGACCCGGCGGTCCGCGACCGGCTCGATCATCCCGCCGGCCACCAGCTTCGCGACCAGTTGGCCAGCCAGGGCCGCAATGCGCTCAGGGGAGAGCTTCACGTCGCCTTCTCCATCTTGATTTTGGCAGCGTTCAGGACAGTCCGCAGCACGGCGGCATCGCCTTTCACTTTGCCGATCAGGTTTACCCGGTCGGCGGGCGCCGGGTCGGGCCCGGTGCTGACCGGCGTGCGGCCGAAGAAGATCGCCACGGCCCCGCCGTTGCCCCAGTATGCGATGTCCCCTACAGCCACCTTCAACGTGGCCGTCTCCCGGTGATCCTTGATGAACGGGATCTTGAAATAGAACTCTTCGCCCCAGCTATGCAAGTCCGTCTCGATGGGCAGCAGCTCGTAGACGGCTTTCGCCGTGCGGGTCGGCTTGAGCTCCGCGTCCAGGGTCACGCCTCCCACCGTGATCTTGATCGGCAGCGGTTCGTTGCTCATCCTTCACCTTCGTGACTGTGTCATAGATTTGTCTCGGTCGCGCGCTTCGCGCGTCGGGGGGTCGCTATTTAGTTAGCTTGTTTTCCTCCCAAAAGCAAGACTAGAATACGCCATGAATCATCGCAAGAGAATACCCTTGACCGGCACGATTGCGCTCGCCGCCTGCCTTGTGCTGCTCCTGCGCAACCCCGCGTCCGCCGAAACCTACCAGTGGACCGACAAAGACGGGAACGTGGGATTCACGGACAGCCTGGAGAAGGTGCCACCGCAGTATCGGCAATCCTCGAAACGTTTGGAGGAAAACAAAGAGTCAACGAAAACATTCCAAAGGGTTCCCACGCCTCCCAGTCGGAGCAACACCATGCCGGCCGACCTGGCTCCCGGCGGGCCCTATGCCGCCTGGCGGTCGCGGCTCGATACGGCACGCGCCGAACTGGGAGAGCTGAGGGCGAAACGTCAGAAGGCCAAGGAGGAATACGACAACCTGGTGTTCCGTCGCAACAAGCAGTCGCGTCCTCTCGATCCCGATACCGAAGCGAAAGCGGCATCCAAAATCAGCGAACTGGACCAGCAGATCCGCGACAAGGAATACGCAATCACCACCACCATCCCCAACGAGGCCCGCCGGGCAGGCGTGCCCCCTGGCGTCCTTTCTCAGTGAGCCCAGCACGACTGCTCCTCCTCTTTTTCCTCCTGCTCGCCCTGCTCCTCTCGCTCAGCAATTCCCTCGGGCTCTACGTGGACTGGCTCTGGTTTGGCGAGGTCGGTTACCCGTCCGTCTTCACAACCATCTTGTTGACTCAGACATTGGTCGGCGGGCTGTTCGGCGCGGTCTTCTTCCTCGTGTTCTTCGCCAACGTGTACCTGGCCGGACGGCACCAGCCGACCCGCTACTGGGGCACGGTGGACACCCTCGTGCTGTTCCGCTTTGCGGAGTCGCTCCGGAGCCGCCTGGGCCGCGCCGTCGGCGGCGTGGCCGGCGTCCTGGCTTTGATCGCTGCCCTCGGTGGCGCGACCCACTGGGAGGACTACCTCCTGTTCCGCCAGGCCGTCCCCTTCAGTCAGACCGACCCGCTCTTCGGCAAGGACCTGGGGTTCTACATCTTCAAGTTGCCGTTCCTGACGTACCTCCAGGAATGGCTGGTCGGCCTTTTGCTGTTCACCACCGTCGGAGCAGGAGCCTTCTATTTTCTCACGCACGGGATCGTGATTGGGCCGCGCACCGTGCACGTGGAGCGGCAGGCGCGCCTCCACCTGAGCCTCCTGGCGACTGTGCTGATCGGCGTGAAAGCCTGGGGGTACCAGCTTGACGCCTACGAACTGCTCTACTCGCGCCGCGGCGTCATCTTCGGCGCGGTCTATGCCGACATCCACGCCGCGCTGCCAATCTTACAAGCACTCGTCGTGCTCTGTGCGCTCACGGCCCTGGCCTGTTTGCTCTTCGCCCTTCAGGCGATCTGGCGGCCGGCCGTCCTGCTGGGCGGCTTGACGCTCGCGGTCGCGACGGTCGGACTCTCGCTCTATCCCGAGTTCGTGCACCGGTTCCAGGTCGTGCCGAACGAGAGCATGATGGAACGGCCGTACATCGCGCAGAACATCCGGCTCACGCGACTGGCCTATGGCCTCACCGACGTCCAGGAAGAGGTATTCCCGGCCGAACAGGAGCTCACCGCCGCCGGCCTCGTCCGCAACGACCTGACGATCAAGAACGTGCGGCTCTGGGACCACCGGCCCCTGCTCGCCACCTACCGGCAGCTCCAGCAGATCCGGACCTACTACGACTTCGTGGACGTGGACAACGACCGGTACGTGATCAACGGCGAATACCGCCAGGTCATGCTCTCGCCCCGCGAGCTGTCCTACAAGAACCTCCCGAGCCGGATCTGGATCAACGAGCACTTCACCTACACCCACGGCTACGGCGTCGCCATGGGCCCCGTCAACCGCATCTCGCCCGAAGGGCTACCGGAATTCTTCATCCAGGACATCCCGCCGGTCTCGACCATCGACCTCAAGGTGACACGCCCCGAGATCTACTACGGCGAGATCCCCAACGACTACGTGTTCGTGCGGACCAAAGCCGAGGAGTTCGATTACCCTTCGGGCGAGAAGAACGTGCCGGCGACCTACACCGGCCGCGGAGGCGTCACGGAGCTGTCGTTCTCCCGCAAGCTGGTGTTCGCTGCCTACTTCGGCAGCCTGAAGATTCTCCTCTCGAACGACCTCACGCCCGAGTCACGGATTCTCTACCACCGGCACATCCGCGAGCGGGTCGCGAAGGTCGCGCCCTTTCTCCGGCTGGACCAGGATCCCTACCTGGTGATCACACAGAGCGGGCGGCTCGTGTGGCTCGTGGATGGCTACACGATCAGTGATCGCATGCCCTACTCGCAGCCGTTCGGCCGGGTCGGCAACTACATCCGCAACTCGGTGAAGGCAACGGTGGACGCCTACGACGGCTCCGTGGACCTCTACGTCAGCGATCCCAAGGACCCGCTGATCCAGGCCTACCAGCGAATCTTCCCAGGGCTGCTGAAGCCGCTCGAGCAGATGCCGGGCGACCTCAGGGCGCACCTGCGCTACCCGCAAGACTTGTTCACCATCCAGTCCCACGTCTATGCCACGTACCACATGCAGGACCCGCAGATCTTCTATAACAAAGAAGACCTCTGGAGCATCCCCAAGAAGCAGGACAAGGACATGGAGCCATACTACACGATCATGAAGCTGCCAAAGGGCAGTATCGCCAAAGAGATGCCAAAGGAGGAGTTCATCCTGCTGATCCCCTTCACGCCGGCCAAGCGGGACAACATGGCGGCCTGGCTCGCCGCCCGCTCCGACGTGCCGCACTACGGCAAGCTGATCGTCTATCTGTTCCCCAAGAAGAAGCTTATTTACGGCCCGCGGCAGGTGGACGCGCGGATCGATCAGGACTCGGCCATCTCGCAGCAACTGACGCTCTGGAGCCAGCGTGGCTCCCAAGCGATCCGCGGGAGTCTGCTGGCGATTCCGATCGAGGACGCGCTGCTGTATGTCCAGCCGCTCTATCTCTCGGCGTCGGAAGGGGCGCTGCCGGAACTGCGCCGGGTCATCGTGGCCTACGGGAACCAGCTCCGGATGGACACCAACCTCGAAGCGGCGTTGGAAGGCATCTTCGGCAGTGGTGCATCGCCGTCGTCCAAGACGGCCGCCGTGGCCAAAGCCACACCATCACCGGCTTCGGTTTCCGCGACCGGG
>DASQRT010000128.1:0-2272 GCA_035642795.1 Nitrospirales bacterium | reverse complement strand
GGCGAGCGGACGGCTGGTGGTAGAAGGCTCCGCCCGGCTGGTCGCCGTGGACACGCAGGGCAAACTGGTCAAGCTGCCCAAGGACCTGCGCGAGCGGATGGCGAAAGGACTCACCTGACCCATGCAGAACATCGGCACTTGGCTCGCCATCACCGGCGTCGCGGTCGGCTTTATCATCCTGCTCTATCTCCTGTTCAAGGAGCCTGAGGACAAGAAGAGGCCAAAGTAAGGAGACATCGCTATGGATCCATTCGGCGGAAAAGAAGAGCTGGTCGAGGTCAAGTTCCAGATCAGTCAGGATCAAAAGAAGTGGCTGGAGAAGATGGTCAAGGAAGGCAAGATCGCGGTGCCTCCCGGAGGAAGCCTGTCCGTGGGGAACGTGGCCTCCATGTTCATTCGCGCCCTGCTGCACAACGCGATGGAGCAGCAGCAGGCCATGGAGAAGGCGGACGCCGACGAGGACGAGTAAGAGTAAGAGCGGGTCCTGTCGCCGAGCAGCCCCGCTCGGCGCCACCCGCTGGTTAATTGGACTCGTCGGCGAGTGAAGATCAGTTAATTTTGAGTTTGTTGAAGGCGGCGCGAGCCGCCTTCAGTGTTTTATTGATGTCCGCGGGCGTGTGGGCGGTGGAGAGGAACGCAGCCTCGAACTGGGACGGGGCCAGGTAGATCCCCTGGTTCAGCATCGCGCGGAAGAACTTCGCATAGGCCTGGGTGTCGGACTTCTTGGCCGAGGCGTAATCGGTCACCGGACCGGGCGTGAAGAACAGCGTCATCATCGACCCCATCCGATTGAGCGTCGACGCGATCCCCGCCTCGCGGGCGGCGCGGCTGAGCCCTTGGCCCAACTGACGTCCGCGTTCTTCCAGCTGGCGATAGACCCCTGATTTCTTGAGCAGCTTCAGGGTCTCAATGCCGGCCGTGACCGCCAGCGGGTTCCCCGAGAGCGTCCCGGCCTGGTAAACCGGGCCGTCCGGCGCGATGAGCTTCATGAGGTCGGCTCGCCCGCCATAAGCCCCGACCGGCAGGCCGCCGCCGATGATCTTCCCCAGGCAGGTCAAATCCGGTGTGACGCCGTAGCGGGCCTGCGCGCCGCCGTAGGCCACGCGGAAGCCGGTGATGACCTCATCGAAGATCAGCACGATCCGGTAGTGGTGGGTCAGGTCGCGCAGGCGGCCCAGGAAATCGGGATGGGGCGGCACCACGCCCATGTTGCCCGCCACGGGCTCCACGATGACGCACGCGAAGTTGCCCCGGTGCCCTTCCAGCAGGCGCTCGACCGCGCCGATGTCGTTGTAGGGGGCCGTGAACGTGTGCCGGGCCAGGTCGGCCGGGACGCCGGGGCTGTCCGGAATGCCCAGGGTCATCGCGCCCGAGCCGGCCTTCACCAGGAGCGAATCGACGTGGCCGTGGTAGCACCCCTCGAACTTGAGAATTGCGTCGCGGCCGGTGTAGGCCCGCGCCAGCCGGATCGCGCTCATCACGGCCTCGGTCCCCGAGCTGACGAGACGCACGCGCTCCATCGAGGGCACGGCCTCGACGATCATCTCGGCCAGCGTCACTTCGAGCGCCGTCGGCGCTCCGTAGCTGGTGCCCCGCGCGGCCGCGCGCGCGATCGCTTTGACGACGGGCGCCGGCGCGTGGCCCAGGACCAGCGGCCCCCAGGACATCACGTAGTCCACGAAGGCGTTCCCGTCCGCGTCGTAGAGCTTGGCCCCCTTGGCGCGGGCGATGAAAGGCGGGAGGGTCCCGACCGCCTTGAAGGCGCGGACCGGACTGTTGACCCCGCCAGGGATCACCCTTAGCGCGGCCTCGAAGAGCTTCTTAGAGGCGGTGGTCTTCATAAAGAAAAGTACGGAACTCTAACACGCCCCCTCAGTAGCGTCAAGGACAGGGTTTTCTGGTACAATCGGCCCCCTATGAAGAAGGTCTCCGTGACCCCCTGGCCAGCGAACGCCGGCCAGGTCACCATCAACAAGATCCGCGCCCGCCTGGAGCAGGAAGGCCTGACGCCCTACCGCTTCGACATGGTGCCGGGGGACGTCTACGGCGACCATGCCCACCCCGACGCCGAGATCCGCTGGGTGGTCAGCGGCCGGATGCGAGTCTTGGTCAGGGATGAAGAACTCATCCTCGAGCCTGGCGACCGGCTCGACCTGGCCGCGAACGTCGTCCACTCCGCGGACGTCTTTGGCGACGAAGTCGTGGTCACGCTGTGCGCGTCTCGCTAAATGCATGAGATCGTCTTCCTGCTGGCCGCGCTCGTCGGGCTCGG
>DASQRT010000127.1:0-5465 GCA_035642795.1 Nitrospirales bacterium | reverse complement strand
GCAAGGGCCGGATCTGCCACGGATCCACTTCGATGAGACCCAGCACTTGGTCCACGGTGAACCCGCAGTGTTGCCAGCCGTTTCCGCACAGGAGCAACTGCGTCGTGGGCGTCACAGGGGAAAGCGTGCCGCCCCACAGGCCAGCGATAGGCGTCACGCGATACGTGATTCCCCGGACAGTCACGATGTCCTTGGTTCCGGCCTTCTCCAGCGGCAGCATCCCTTCGACAACTGGCGCCGGCAGCGCGAGGTTCACCGGACCGCTGGCGACGACCAGCAGACGTTCAAGCGTCCCAACGGCTGTGGCGGCTTTGGTTTGTCCAAGCAGGCTCATAGGACTCTCTCTACACGGCGATTACGGTTTGGAGGCTGTGGGCGCGCTCACAAACTGGCTGATCTCCTTGATGAGGGCTCGTTCCTCGACCGGCTTGGTGAGGTACGAGGAGACCCCCAGGCTTTGGGCAATCTGGCGGTGCTTCTCACCGGCCCGGGTAGTCATCACGATGATTGGAGTGGACTTCGTCTCCGGCCGGTCGCGAAGGGCCTGGATGAGCTCATAGCCGTTCATTTTCGGCATTTCCAGGTCTGCAATGATCACCTGAAACGACGCGGCGGTGGCTTTCCGTAGCCCTTCCTCGCCATCGCAGGCCGTTTGAACCGTGTAGCCCGCCGCTTCCAGCATGCGCCCGATGAATTTCCGGACGCTCAGTGAGTCGTCGACTAGGAGGACCGCCAGGTTCTCCTGCTCAGTCTTGGGGCTTCCCGCCGCCAACTGCAGCGGTTCATGCAGCGGAACAGCCTCTGGCAGGATCTTCTCGCCCTCCTGTTTAAACAGGCTGGGCACATCCACGACCAGGACGACCCGGCCTTCCGGATCAATAGTCGCCCCGCTGTAGCAGGAGCCCTGAAAGAGCCTAAGCGAGCCGAGGGTCTTGATGACGATTTCTTGCAGGCCCAGCAGTTCGTCCACCTCGATGCCTAATACGCCCTTGGGCGTGTGGATGACCACTACCGGAACAGGGCCCTCGTGGGGCGTCGGCTCGACCCCCAGCAACAGTGCGAGAGAGAGCACTTCGATGGCTTCCCTCTCTCCGATCTGCAGGGTGGGGCGTCCGCTGATATCATTAACGGCCCCGGACGGGGGCACGATGACTTCCCGGATTGTGGGGAGCGGCATCGCGTATTGCTGGTCTCCGGCACGGACCATCAGCGCGGTTGAAATGAGCATGTTGAGCGGGAGGGTCAGGGTGAATTTCGTGCCGACCCCAGGCTCGGTTTCGATGTCGATCTGCCCGTTCATGTCGGTGACCGCGTGTCTGATCACATCCATGCCGACGCCACGGCCTGCCTGATCGCCAACTTCTTCCGTTGTCGAGAAGCCCGGGAGGTAGATCAGCTCGATCAAATCGGCGGGGGGCATCGTAGCGGCCCGCTCGGGGCGCACCAGACCTAACGCGATCGCCGTCGCCTTGATCTTCTCGACGTTCAGCCCTGCGCCATCATCTTCAATCTCGATCGCAATCGTATTGCGCTGGTTGAAGGCGTGGAGGTACACCGTGCCCTTCTCGGGCTTTCCGGCTGCCTTGCGGACTGCCGGCGGTTCGATGCCGTGGGCCACGGCGTTCCGCATCATGTGGATCAACGGATCGACCAGCCGCTGGACGACGCCGGCGTCCACCTCGGTGCTGGCGCCGGAGAAGACGACTTCGACATCTTTGCCGACCGTCCGCGCCATTTCACGGATCGTCTTCTGGAACCGCGTGAACAGCGAGCCGATGGGGACCATCCGAGTGTGGGCAATCTCATCGCGTAGGTCGGTGGTCATCTGTTGGAGTAGGCCCATGTCTTCACGGGTGTTGCGGATCGAGGTGCTGAGCTGGGCCATCGCCTCGCTGACGTCGGCCGACACCTCAGTCATGCGGCGCGCCAGGATGTTGAAGTCGTCGTACTTGTCGAACTCGAGCGCGCCGAAGTCACCCGGCAGGGCGAGTGGAGACTGGCTGCCCGCGCCGGCGCCCGTGACCGTGGGCAAGGTGAAGGCATGCTTCTCCTCAAACGTCCGGACCGTTTCGAGCATCCGGTTCTTATACGCTTGTACTTGGCGCGCCAACTGCTCAAGGACCGTCAACCGTTGTTCCAAGCGGCTGCGGCCGATGACTAATTCGCCGACCAGATTGAGCAGACGCTCCAGACGGTCCCGACTGACCCGGACTGTTCCCTGGGTCAGCTCTTTCGCGCCGGCGGGTTGCGGGAGCTCTTTGGGCTTCGCGGCTGCAGGAACTTCGGCCTTCACCGTCGCAGGCAGCGTGGTGCGAGGCTCTTCGCAGGGTGGCTGGGTCTCTGTAGGCTCGGTCGGCGGCGTGGCCACGGACGGAGCCTGCGCTTTCTCATCTTGGCCGGTGGCCACCTGATGGAGTCGTTGCTTGAGGGGCGAGAATTCCTGCCGGATCTGGGGCAACTTGGCCGGGTCTCGTCCCAGAAGGAGGCGGATTTCATCCACGGCACGGAAGAACAGGTCCGTCAACTCCGCCGTGGCGGGCATCTTCCCTTCGCGGATCGCGCCCATGATGTCTTCTATGTGATGGGTCATATCCCCGATGGCTTGGAATCCGATCGTGTACGCGGACCCTTTGAGGGTATGCGCCGCACGGAACAATTGTTGGATCGTATCCTTGTTCGTCGGATCTTGCTCGATCCGGAGTAAGCAGGAAGAAATGGCTTCCAGGTACTCCTGGGCCTCAGGAACGAAGTACTCCAGGACTTCAGCTTCCAAGTCAGGCCGGAAGTAACTGTCCGGCAGTGCGGCTTCGTTCGGTGCAGGCTCGGCAGCGAGCGGCGTCGGTTCGAACTCCGACAGCAGGCTGGTGTAGCGGGTTTTCAGGTCCTCGAAAATGGTGGGGTCTTCCGTGCTTTCCTGGTCGATGTTGTTGATCTGGGCCCGGAGCGTCGTGACGATGTCGCGCAGGAACTTCACGGTGCCGGGCCATTCCGTCGGCGACACATTGCCCGTCTGCTCGAGGATCCTGGCGAGGATCTTTGCCAGACTGGCGCAGCCTGTGAACCCATAGAGGGATGAGGCGCCAGTCAGGCTATGGGCGATGATGAAGTGCTTGCGCAGCGACTCCTGCGTCGGTGTCGAGCCGTCCCTCGGGTCCAAGGCCTTGGCCAGTTTGAGCAGGCCGTCCGAGGCTTCGGCGGTGAAGATACTCAGCAGCGCCTGTCGATCAAAATCGGAAGCCATTGCTTTCCTGCCCGCCCGGTGTCAATCCGTTCCTAGACCGGTTATACAGCTTGAGCGAGCTTGAATTGACCGACTGAGTCCGTCAACCCTGCCGCCAGCTTGGCTAGGTCTTCCACGGTATGTCGCGTTTCTTCGGCTGCTTTCCGGGTCGTGCTGGCGCCGGTGGCGGACCGGTGAATCGCTTCCGTCACGCCTTCAGTCGCGGCGGTCTGTTGTATGGAGGATTCCGCGATGGTCTGCGCGAGCGCTGCGGACTTCTTGGCGATCTCCGATATCTCTTTGAACACGTCGCCGGTTTTCATGGCCGACGCCGACCCGGCTTCCACGGCTTGAGTTTCCTGTTCCATCGCGACGACGGTGGCCTGGGTCTCCGTCTGGATGACCGTCACAAGCTCGGCGATTTCCCGCGCGGCCTGGGTCGTGCTTTCCGCGAGTTTTCTCACTTGGTCGGCGACGACCGTGAACCGTACGCCAGCCTCGCCGGCGCCGGCTGCCTCGATGGCGGCGTTGAGCGCTAATAGATTTGTCTGGGAGGCGATCTCTCGGATCGTGGACACGATCTGCGAAATTTCCAGGGAACGGTCGCCCAGCCCTTTCACCTGTTTCGCCATGCGCTGCACTGCCGCCCGGATGCTCTGCATGCCTTGTACGGTTTCCTGCACGGTGAGTCGGCCTTTTTCGGTTGCGGTCAGCGCCTGCTGGGCGCTTTCTGAAGAGGCGCCCGCCGTCGAGGCGACCTGCCGCATGGCTGTCGCTAGACCTTCGACTGCGGCCAGGGTCTGCGTGGATTCCTGCTCCTGCTGCTGGGACATCATGGCCATCTGGCCAGCCATGCCCCGCATCGCGCGCGCGGACTCATTGACGCGGAGGGCGGCTTCGTTCACCTGACCCAGCAGCTTGCTGAACCGGTCCAACATAAGGTTGAACGCGTCGGAAAGGTTTCCAAACATGTCGGCGGTCACCTCGCCGCGCCGGGTCAGGTCTCCTTTACTGACTTCCGACACCAGCATGAGGAACTCCATCGTGCGCTTCTGCATAAATTTGCGTTCTTCTTCGCTCTGGACCAGGCCGGTGATCCGGTCGAGCATGGTATTGAAGGCCTTGGCCATCTGGCCAAGCTCGTCCTGCGTGTCCAGTTTGGCACGCGCCTGAAGGCGTCCGGAGGCGGCCTGCATGGCGACCTCCGCGATGTGGGTCACGCCTTGCGCCAGGAAGCGGGCCACCAGATACCCGAAGCTCACGCCCAATATGATGGCGAGGAGCGAGCCGGCGATCACATAGATCGTTTGCTTCTGCGCCACTGCCTGACCCTCGTCGTTTAGGTCTTTCGCGACCTCGCGGGCGGAGGTCACCATCTCTCCGAACTTCTTGGTGGCGTCTGAATATCTAGAAGCCACATCGGTCGCGATGGAGGTGGCGGCCAGCTCCTTGAACAACTCGCGTTGCTCCTCCGTGAAGTTCATGTCCAGACTATCCTGCAACGTGCTCACCACACCGTCGGCCGCCTTGAAGTAAGCGTTCAAGGCGTCCTGGAGGGCCTTCAGGTCCACCTTTTCATCCCGGCCACTTTTAGATACACGAGCCAGACCCTCCAAGCCCTTGATCGGCCCAAGCGTCCCGGCTTTGCGGGTTGCAAGAGGCCCGACGACGACGACGAACTCCACTTTGGTCCGCGACCGGCTGGCTTCGAGGAGTGAGTCGTGGTACAGACCCAAGCTGCTGCCGGCCGAGGCGAGTGCGGCCAGGCTTTGTGTCGAGTCGTCGTACACAACCCGGAGCTTCTCCCTTACCTGTTGGAGGCCGAACACCCCGAGGAGACCCACGATTGCGATGACGACGCCGACGATCGAGAATCCCACCATCAGCTTGGTCAGGGTCTTGAGGTTCTTGAATTTGTACAAAAGCGTTGGCATGACTATGAGACGCCTCCCTAACTGTTCCTCCTGGACGTTCCAGTCATGTCCATGTGAGCGAGAAGAGTCGGGACTTGCAGCAGCCCGCCCAGCCGTTCTTCGATACGGAGTATGGTCGAAACAAACGGGCGCGCTTCCTCCGGGCCGGTCTGTGGCGCCGGCAGGAATTGGTCGGACTGCACGGTCCTGATCTCCGGGATCTGATCGACGAGCATGCCCACCTGGTTGCCGTCATGGTGGATCACCACGGCGTACTTCAGGGGCACGCCGGAATTCTGCAGGCCGAGGAGCGGGCGCACGTCCACCAATGG
>DASQRT010000126.1:0-5757 GCA_035642795.1 Nitrospirales bacterium | reverse complement strand
CTTGTCCACCGCGGTGCGCAGGCGCGGGTTGGAGTCCACGTCACCCCCGCCCAGCCGCGCCGCGATGGACATCTCGCGGATGATCTTGGTGAAGATCTTGCCGCGCTTGGCGTCTACGGACGCCTTGTGCCGCTTCGTGGTTGCCCAGTGACTATGGCCCCCCATGACCTCGCTCCTTCATGCTTGGAATGGTAGTTCATGATGATGACGTTGCGAATTGTGACACAGGGTTGCGAAGGGTGTCAATTCGGTGGAGACGGAGATGCCACGCTTGACGAAGCAAGCGCCTTGCGGATCTCGCGTGCGGTCTGCGGTCCTACTCCTCCGACGCGCTGGAGATCCTCTTCGCTCGCCTCCGCCAACGCTTCGACCGAGCCGAAGTAGCGCAGCAGGTCGCGGCGCTTGGCCGGCCCGACGCCGGCGATCCCATCCAGCTTTGACGAAAGGAGCGCCCGGCTTCTGAGATTGCGGTGGTACGTGATCGCGAACCGGTGCGCCTCGTCGCGGATGAGCTGTAAGACATGCGTGGCGGGCGCGGTCGGTTTTAGGATGACCGGGTTCTTCCGCCCGGGCAGGAAGACCCGCTCTTCCTTCTCGCCTTTTGCCTTGGCGAGCGCAATGATGTCGATCTGCGAAAGACCCAACTCCCGCAGGGCGTCCATCGCGGCGCCCAACTGTCCGATCCCGCCGTCGATCAGGATCAGATCCGGCAAGGGGCGCTGCTCTTCTTTGACGCCGGAGTAATGGCGCAGGACGACTTCCTTCATACTGGCGAAGTCGTCGGCCCCCTCGACGGTCTTGATACGGAACTTGCGGTATTCCGATTTCTTCGGCCCACCGGCCTCCCATACCACCATGGACGCGACGCCCTGCTTGCCCTGGATGTTGGAAATGTCGAACCCCTCGATACGGGTCGGCGCCTTCTTGAGGTGCAGGAGTTTCTGCAACTCCTCGATGGCGGCACGCTCCGTGGCTTCGTCGCGCAGGTGGTCTCTCAGTGCGGCGGCGGCGTTCTCCTCAGCGAGCTGGACGAGATGGTGCTTGATCCCGCGCTCCGGGGCCAGGACTAGCACCTTCTCGCCCTTTTTCTCCGACAACCACTGGCTGATGAGATCGGCCTCGGTTAGGGGAATCGGGAGCAGCAACTGCTTCGGCGGGATGACGTCCTTGCTGTAGAACTGCTCGATCACCGAGCGGACCAGCTCTTCATCCGAGGTGTCCTGGACCTGACCCCAGTGGAAGTCCTTGCGGCCCACCAGCAGCCCGCCGCGGACGAATAGCATCTGGATGTCCGCCGCCGCGCCTTCCCGGACCAAGCCTGCGACGTCCTGGTCCACGTTCTCGGTCTGGGCCACGCGCTGGCGCTCGAGGGCGCGCTCGATCTTGAAGATGCGGTCCCGGGTGCGGGCGGCCTCCTCGAAATCTTCCCGCTCGGCGGTCGCTTCCATCTGCGCGCGGTAACTTTCCAGGAGTTCTGTGTCTCGGCCTTCGAGGAACATCCGCGCCTGCTTGACGATCTCGTGGTACTCCTTGGATGTCTGGTAGCCGACGCAGGGGGCCATGCAGCGCTTGATCTCGTATTCGATGCAGGGCCGCTCGGCCTTGCCGTCGATCTCGATGGTGCACGTGGCTAGGGGAAAGATCTTCTTGATCGCGCGCAGAGTTTCCCGCAGCGCGCCGGCGGGGACATACGGGCCGTAGTAGAGCGCGCCGTCGTTCTGCACTTTGCGGACGATCGAGAAGCGGGGAAAGGCCTCTTTGATCGGCAGGCGCAGGTACGGGTAGTTTTTGTCGTCCCGCAGGACCACGTTGAAGCGCGGGCGGTGGCGCTTGATGAGATTGTTTTCGAGGATCAGGGCCTCCAGTTCGGACCGCGTGACCAGGGTCTCGATGTCGGTCACTAGCGAGAGCAGTAGGCGGGTCTTGGGGCTTAGGTCCGCGCTCTTCAGGAAGTAGGAGCGGACCCGGTCGGCCAGGATGTTGGCCTTCCCGATATAGAGGATCTCGACCCGTTTGCCCTTCATCAGATAGACGCCGGGCGCGTCGGGCAGACGCTCCAGCTTTGTCCTCATGGGATCAGGTAACGCGGTATCGATCGGCATGAATTCTAGTGTAAACTAGAGGTCTCGGCTCGACAAGGGAGGCAGAGCAAGTGGGCGGACAGTCGTGGCAAATCGGGCGCGTCTTCGGCATCCCGCTGCGCATCCACATCTCCTGGTTTCCGGTCTTTGCCTTGATCACGTGGGGGCTTGCATCTTCCTATTTCCCTGTGATGGTGCCTCGCCTGTCTCTTTGGCAGTACTGGGGCATGGGTGTCACGGCAGCCATCCTGCTGTTTGCATCGGTCGTGGTCCATGAGTTGGGTCACTGCCTTGTCGCCATCCGGTACCGGATTCCGATCGCCCAGATCATCCTGTTCATTTTTGGCGGCATGGCGCAGATCCGGCGCGAGGCGCCGACGCCGAAGGCTGAGTTTTTGATCGCCATCGCCGGTCCTATTGTCTCCTTTTTAGTCGCACTTGGGTTCTGGAGCCTTGCAACTCTTCCTGGTGCGCCTCCCCCCTTGGTTGTCGTATCCGACCATCTCAAGACCCTGAATCTGACGCTGGCCTTATTCAATCTGGTCCCGGGATATCCCTTGGATGGTGGGCGAGTGCTCCGCGCTGGGCTTTGGGCTTGGTCAAAGAATTTTCACAAGGCCACCAGACAGGCGGCTCGCGCTGGTCAGGGATTCGCCGTGCTCTTGATGTTAGGGGGGTTGTGGGTCGTGAGCGAAGGCGGAACCGTGAGTGGAATGTGGTTTCTTCTGATCGGTGCCTTCCTGTTCACGGCTGCCCGCAGCAGCCATCGCCAGATGGCGTTCCAGGAGTCCCTAATGGGCCTCCGGGTGGGCGATGTCATGACGCCGGAAGTCGTCGTGCTGGAGGCCGGGATGACCCTGGACGAGGCGGTCAACAACTACTTCCTACACCTCGGGTACGGGGGATTCCCGGTGGTGGATAACGGACGGCTGGTCGGGATGCTCTCGCTCAAGGAGCTCAAGGCCATCCCGCGTCATCTCTGGGGGACGCTGACGGTTGGAGAGGTGATGGTCCCCCACGTCGTGCAGGCCGAAGCCTACGCGGACGAGCCAATCACCGCCGCCTTGGAGCGCATGTTCCAGGGAGACCGCAGCCGGCTGGTGGTGCGAGATGGAGACAAGGTGCGTGGCCTTGTCACGCGCTCCGGCATCGCACGGTTTTTAGACCTCAGACAACGCTGATCTGCTTACGCTTCCTCATCCAGGCTGAGCACACGCCGGTTGCCGTCGGCGTCCATCTGGACGGTCATGTGGATGGAGGTGCCGGGCTTCATTTTCCTGAAGAAGTCCATCATGCCGGCGTCGCGCGGGAACACCTTGAACATCATGTCACTTTGGTTTCGGAGGTCCCGCCAGCGTGCCCCGTCGTGCACGTGGGTCCAGACGATCCAGATCGCGTCCTCGTAGCCGTCGAAGGCCTGCAGCCGTCCCACGATGCGGGTTGGCTTTTCGAACTTCATCTGCTGGATGATCTGGTCGAACTCGCTGGGCTGCTCGCCAGGGGGGACCGGTGCCTCCTGCGCGAGCGCGATCGCGCCGACAAGTAAGAGGGAGCAGGCGCAGACGAAGACACTCTTCACGAGTAGCATGACCTCATTATAAGCCAGAATCTTCTCACGCGGGTGGCGCCGAGCGGGACCCTGGCGGAGCGGAAGGCGGCGCAGCCGAGTCTGCGGTGCCGCGACGGCGAAAGGGCATGAGCTGGTGACACGTTGTATTGGAAGAGCAACAGGTGCCCCGGTGGCTCGGCGACAGGATCCGCGAATGTGGCCGGAACCTGTGATCTACTGCAGCGGCAGGATGGCGCTTTGGGCGGCCTTGACGAGCTGGTCCGGGAACACGCCGAGCACGATGACGCCGGCGGCCGCGACGAGCAGCACCGCGATGGTGGCGGGTGAGGCCACGACCCGCACGTCGTACCCGGGCGTGCCGGCCGCCTCACCCGGGTCCCGCATGTACATGACCATGACCACGCGCAGATAGAAGTATGCCGAGACGGCGGCGAAGACGACCGCCAGCACCGCTAGGCCGGTCATGTCGGCGCCCACAGCCGCCATGAAGATGTAGAACTTCGCGATGAAGCCACCCGTCGGCGGGATCCCCGCCAGCGAGAACATGAAGAGCAGCATGACCAGGGCCGCCCATTTGTTCCGCTTGGCCAGCCCGGTATAGTCGTCGATCGAGTCCCCCTCCAGCCCGCCGCGCCGCAGCATCGTCACCACCGTGAAGGCGCCGAGGTTCATGAACGCGTAGATCGCCAGGTAGAGCATCACGCTGGCCGTGCCGAAGGCGTCGGCGACGGCCAGGCCGATGAGCGCGTAGCCGGCGTGCGCGATGCTGGAGTAGGCCAGCATGCGCTTGATGTTGGTCTGGACGATGGCGACGACGTTGCCCCAAATCAGGGTCGCCACGGAGACGGCGACGAGCAGCATCTGCCAGTCCTCCTTGAGCCCGCCCAGCGCGCCCAGGAAGACCCGCAAGAAGGCCGCGAAACTGGCCGCCTTGGACGCCACGGCTATGTAAGCCGTCACCGAGGTGGGAGAGCCCTCGTACACGTCCGGCGTCCACATGTGGAAGGGGACGGCCGCCACCTTGAAGCCGAAGCCCACCACCAGCAGGCTCATCGCTAACATCAGTATTGGATCGCCGGCGGGCAGGCTGGCGATCCCCTCGCGGATGCCGGCCAGCGTGGTGCTGCCGGTGCGGCCGAACAGCAGCGAGATGCCGTAGAGCAGGATGCCGGAGGAGAACGAGCCCAGGATGAAGTACTTGGCCGCGGCCTCCAGAGGGCGGAGCTCATACCGCTTGAACCCGGCCATCACGTAGAGCGACAGCGACATCAGTTCCAGGCCAAGGTAGATGACGAGCAGGTCGGCGCCCGACACCATCACCATCATGCCGGAGAGCGAAAGCAGGATAAGGGCGTAGAATTCTGGCAGGTCGATCTCCTCCAGCTTCAAGTGCGCCTTGGCCAGCAGGATGATGAGTGCCGAGATCCCGATCAGCAGTAGCTTCCAGAAGGTCCCGTACGCGTCCAGGACATACAGGCCGCTGAAGGCCGCGCGCGGCGCGCTCATGAACCAGTAGCCCACCACGAAGGCGGCTCCCAAAGTGGCCAGGCTCAGATACGTGAGCCGTTCCTTGCGGTGCTGGGGGGTCAAGGGGTCCAGCACCAGCAGCAGGCAGCCACCCGTCATGACCAGCAGTTCAGGCAGGATCGCTAGGAGATCGGCTGTGGACACGACGGTCATGGTATTCTCCTCGTCGGCAACGCACCCACCGCAGTCGGGAGCGCCTCACTCCCCCGATCCATCACGGTGAAGACGTGTTCGATGCTGGCATGCATGGGCGTCAGAAAGGGATTGGGGAAGACGCCGACCCAGAAGATGAGGACGATCAGGGGCACGAGCGTGGCCATCTCGCACCAGTTGAGGTCGGTGACCCGAGCGGTCTTCTCGGTCGGCACGCCGAAGGCGACCCGCTGGACCATCCAGAGGAGGTACACCGCCGCCAGGATGATCCCCAGCGCCGCCACTACGGCGATGGCTTTGTTGAAGAGGAAGCTGCCCACCAGCACCAGGAACTCGCCGATGAAGTTGTTCGTGCCGGGGAGCCCGAGCGAGGAGAGAGCGAATATCACCAGGCAGGTGGCGTACCGCGGCATCGGCTTCGACAGC
>DASQRT010000125.1:0-3263 GCA_035642795.1 Nitrospirales bacterium | reverse complement strand
ATCCAGGCGTAGGCCAACCCAGGCGGGGGAGCAACCTGGCTCTCCGCCGCCACGTTCAGGACCGCAGTCATGATCCGGGCGGGACGCGCCGCGTCTTCGGCGTTGCCGACGGCCAGATTTTCGTTGATCAGGTGCATAAGTTCGCGAGTGAAGACCGGATTGCCATTCGTCGAGCTGCTCGGGTTGTAGTATAACCAGCGCGTCTCTCCCTGACAAGACCGTTTCTGCGCAGTATCGAGCGGCGATCCGAAAGCGCTCCGTCGTATTGCGTACAGACGCCCGATCCGTTACAGTGAAGGCACCTCAAGGGACGCACGCGATGGACTTTGAACGCGTCGAGCGGCGATTGGCGGACCTCACCTGCCCCGTCTGCAAGAACGCCGCCGAGTATATGATCCCCCGCGACAGCCGGGTGACCGATGGCGAATACAAGGCGTTCTGCAAGGGGTGCCGCTACAGCTTTCCCATCCACATGGACGTGGAGAGTTTCACACGCAGCCAGCCGGATGTGGCGTATTGGCTGAAGGGCATGCGCTGCCCAGCCTGCCTGAAGACCGGCGCGACGCTGGATTTCCGCGTACAGCCGTCCGTCCGCGGGGCCATCTACTTCGTCACCTGCACCGCGTGCCAGCATCCCTTCTTCGAGAAATCCTCCCTGGAAGCGTTCGAGTAAGGCCTAGCCTTCGACTGGACGAACCAGCTCGACGCGCGTCGGGCTCTCGATGCGGCCGATCGTGGCGCGTCGCTCGATGTGCTCCACTCGGACGATCGCCCCACGGTGCCACCGATCGAGCGCCGCATTGGCCTCCGAGCGGGCCTTGTCGAGGCGCCCGACCAACGGGCGACCGGTCTCGTTGCACAGCCACGCCCGCCGATCACCCTTCATCACAATCACCTCGCTGACGACCCGGTAGACGTCCGAGCCCCGCTCCGCGACCGTCAGGCCGTCCTTGCGCAACATTAGATAAGAGAACTTCAAAGCGTCCTTGATGAAGCCCACTTCACGGTCGATGGCCTGCAGCATCGGCGGAGGCGACCAGGGCCGCTCCTCGTGGCACCAGTCGTCTGGATGCACCAGCGCCGGGCAGGGCCGTTCGTGCAGGCAGGGGCTGTACACGGTCGCCCGTCTCGCCGCTACCAGCCGGTCTCGTACGTGATGCAGGTCCCGTGTCGTCTCTCGTAACGCGGGTTCGACGATCATGCAGGTCCCATCGGACGACAAGGCATCGAGCAGGGCTTCCAGCAACGTGACCCGGCGGGCGATGGGATCGGTCGCCGACCGGAAGAGCTCGTTCAGGCTGTTGGCGAGGATAACCAGGTCGAAGGCACCGTCCTTCCAGGGAACGCGGGTGCCCGGTCGTTCCAGATCGAGCGTCACGGTATGGAACCGGAAGGACGGCCCGCCATGCCGTGTCGCAGACACTTTTCCCCAGAGAACTTCGGCCTCCTGCATCGCACGGCGGCTGCAATCCACCGCGATCACTTCGCCCCCCTCATGCACGGCGACGTCGTGCTGCATGAGATGGTCGAGGACGGCCAGCGCGCCGATCCCGGGGCCGCTCCCTACATCCAGAATCCGCAAGGGACGCGCCGGCAATGCCGGCATCTCCCGAAGCAGGCTAGTCACTTTAGCGACGTTCACGGGCAGGAAATACAGGAGGTAGGCGCGGCACAGCGCCGGGTCCGCGAAGTAGTCCACACCCAACGCGTCCCGTTCTTTCGTAAACAGCCGGGAGAGCGCGCGAACCCCTTCGGCGACCTCGCGATCCGGCTCCCCGCAGCGAGCATGGAGCGAGGCGAGTAGACCGTGCATGAAGTTCTCTTCGCTCATCCGTCCACGGATTGACCAGCCTGGCTGGCTGGTGTAAGGTCGCCAGTAGTCAGCACTGACCCAATTAGGAGCGCGCCATGACTGATGCGATCAAAGAAGCCTACCTGAACATCGAACGGGCCATGTACGAGTTTAACACGCTTCTGGAGCGCCAAGTCGCGGCGATGCGCGAGTCCGAAGCCTCTGATCCGACCAAGCTCGAGCGGATGACCCAAGGCGCCAAGGCCATGCGCGACAGCAGCGCGATCTATCTCAGCTACGCCAAGTTCGTCGCGTACGGGATGCCGGACAGCGAGGAGATGATCGAGGAATAGCCCTGCCCGCTTCAGCCAAAACGAAAGAGGCCGTCCGGGAAGTTCCCGGACGGCCTCTTGTCATTCACACCTGAACAGCCGTCAGATGTTCTGCATGAAGTGCGCGACCTCGGCCTGGTTTACGTCCCGCCCCATGATGGCCGAGTCCGGAACCGCGATGGACTTCTTCCCCGTCAGCCCGCCGATCACCTCATCCACGATCATCTCCACCGGCATGGACATCCCGCCGTACACGTGAGGGCCCGCCACAATCTTGGCGCTGGAGTAGCCGTAGATGGCTGTGGCAACATCTTTGGCCAGCCAGGCGACATAATTGAACTCAGGCACCACGATGAGTTTCGTCTTGGTCAACAGTTGGCGCAATTCCTTCGTCGGGAAGGGCCGGAGCGACCGGATCTTGATCAGGCCGACATTCACGCCCTGATCCTTGCAGAGCCGGATGGCTTCGCGTGATTGCGCCGCGGCGCTCCCGGAAGCGACGATGACGGCTTCCGCGCCCTCGACGTTCTCGGCCGTACACAGTCCGCCCATGTATTGTTCGATGTACCGCCGCGAGCGCTCCACGGCCGCCCAGACTTCCTGCTGCCACACGGCGTGGATGTTGTAGGCCATGAAGTTGCTTTTCTGGACCGGTGCGTCGCGAGACAGGCGGGCCGGCGGATTCTCCGCGTCCAGCACCGGAACTGCCCCTTTCCAGGCCTGGCGCGGCGGAAGCTTGATGCCCTTTTCCTGCATGTCCACGTAATTGCGGGCGTGCGTGACGAAGAAACCGTCACAGGCGACGCCGACCGGCAAGGTCACATCGTTCTTCTCGCCGATGATGAACCCCTTCATGATGAAGTCGAACAGGTCCTGCTGGTTTTCGGCATGGAAGACGATCATGCCGCAGTTTAAGAGGTACGAAATCTCGATATTGTCGGGCTGGATTGCCAGGGGCGCGTTGACCACGCGGCACGTGAACATGGCCACGGCCGGAAGCCGGTGGCCTGGCCACGACGCGATCGGCTCGAGCCCACGGAGCGTGCCCGGACCGGCGGTCGCCGTAAAGCAACGGACACCTGACCTGGAACCTCCGGCGATGGCCGACATGACGCCGTATTCCTCTTCACCGCGGTAGT
>DASQRT010000124.1:0-12765 GCA_035642795.1 Nitrospirales bacterium | reverse complement strand
CCGCACGCGCTGGAGTGCGTTCGGCTGGAATGCCATCCCCGTGGACGGGCACGATATCGCCAAGCTCTTGGACGCGTTCGCACAGGCGGCCCGGACGAAAGGCCGACCCACTGTCGTCCTGGCCCGCACACTCAAGGGCAAGGGGATTTCGTTCGTTGAAGACAAGCTGGACTGGCACGGCAAACCCTTGAAGAAAGGTGAAGAAGCCGACAAGGCCCTGGCCGAGTTGAGCGCTCGGCTCCTCCCCACACCGCCGAAGGTGGAGATCCGCAAGCCGGATCCGATTTCTCTATCACCGGCGCCGGCAAAACCGGTCGCGCCTCCGGAATACGCCTCCACGGACTCCGTGGCCACACGGGAGGCTTTCGGCGCGACATTGGTCAAACTGGGAGAGGCGAATCCTCGGGTCGTCGGCCTTGACGCCGACGTGAAGAATTCGACGTTCACCGACAAGTTCGCCAAGAAGTTCCCCGAGCGGTTCTTCGAGACCTACATCGCCGAGCAGAACATGATCGGGATCGCGGTGGGCCTGGCCAGCCAGGGCAAGATTCCGTTTGCAGCCACCTTCGCCTGTTTTTTGACCCGGGCCTATGACTTCATCCGCATGGCAGCGATCAGCCGGTCAAACATCAAACTCATGGGCTCTCATGTCGGCGTCTCGATTGGCGAAGACGGGCCATCGCAGATGGGGCTCGAGGACCTGGCCATGATGGCGGCGCAGCCGGGCGTCGTGGTGCTCTATCCCTCCGACGCCGTCTGCACGCACTGGCTGACCGCGCAGGCCGCGGATCACAAGGGGATGGTGTACATCCGCACCGGGCGTCCCAAGACGCCTATCCTTTATAAGAACGATGAGCGGTTCACGATCGGCGGGTCAAAGGTACTGCGGGAGAGCGCCAAAGATCGCCTCACGGTGGTCGCCGCCGGCGTGACCGTGTTCGAGGCCCTCAAGGCCCATGACCAACTGGCCAAGCAGGGCATCGCCATCCGTGTGGTGGACCTCTACAGCATCGTGCCCATTGACCGCGCAACCCTGCTCGCCTGCGCCCGCGCGACGAACAACCTGATCCTCACGGTCGAGGACCACTATGCGCACGGCGGCGTGGGCGATGCGGTGCTGGCGGCGGTCAACGCCGACGGCGTGAAGGTGCACAAGCTCGCCGTGATGGAGATCCCGCACAGCGGCAAGCCGGAGCAACTCCTCGACCGCTACGGCATCAGCGCCCGCCACATCGTCGAGAAAGTCAAAAAACTCGTCGCGTAAAAGCGGGTGGCGCTGCATGGGACCCGGGCGGAGCGGAAGGGCCTGCAGCCGAGACCGCGGGGCTGCGACGGCGAAAGGACCTGAGCACGTCCGGGTGATGCGGCGACAGGACCCGCGTCAGGAGAGGTTCAGGACGAGGAGCTTGATTTCGGTCATCTCTTCGATGGCGTAGCGGAGGCCTTCGCGGCCGAGGCCGGAGTCCTTCACCCCACCGTAAGGCATGTGGTCGGCACGGAAAGTCGGGATCTCGTTGATCAGCACTGTGCCCACGTCCAAGTCCCTGAATGATTGAAACGCCTTTTTGATGTCCTTCGTGAACACGCCGGCCTGCAGTCCATAGGGCGAGTCGTTGATCCCCGCCAGCGCGTCTTCGAACTTCACGTATGGACTCACGGTCACAACAGGACCGAAAACCTCCTGACAGCTCACCTTCATCTGCGGCGTAATGTCCGTGAGGACCGTCGCCTCAACGACGCTCCCCTGCCGCTTCCCGCCCACACGGACTTTAGCTCCGCTCTTAGCCGCCTCCTGAACCCACGCCTCGACCCGTTTGGCTGCCCCTTCATCAATCAGCGGTCCGATCACGGTCGTGTCTTCGGCGGGATTGCCGGCCTTCAGCGCCGCGACGCGCTGGAGCAACTTGCCGAGAAACGCCTGATAGACCGATTCATGGGTGTAGATGCGCTGGACCGAGATGCAGGTCTGGCCCGAATAGGCATAGCCGCCGACCGCGCAGCGGTCTGCCGCGTGGTCCAAGTCGGCGTCGGGCTCGACAATCACGCCGGCGTTCCCGCCGAGCTCGAGCACCACGCGTTTCTTCCCGGCCTTGTTTTTCAGCATCCAACCCACCGCCGCGCTGCCGGTGAAGCTCACCAGCTTGAACCGCTCGTCCGTGACCATGCGCTCGGCCACGGCGTTCGTGCAGGGCAGGATGCTGACAATGCCGGCCGGCAAACCGGCTTGTAGCACGACTTCTCCCAGCATCAAGGACGTCAACGGCGTCTGCGGTGCCGGCTTCAGCACGATGGGATTGCCGACTGCCAGGGCTGGCGCGACCTTGTGGGCGACGAGGTTCAGTGGAAAGTTGAACGGCGTGATGCCAAGCATCGGCCCGATGGGAACTCGACGATACAGCCCGAAATGGTTGTCCGTGCCCGGCGTGATGTCCAATGGAACGATCTCGCCGGGAATGCGCTTGGCTTCTTCCGCGGCGACAGTGAACGTGGTGATGGCGCGCCCGATCTCGCGGCGCGCGTCGGTGATGGGCTTGCCCGATTCTGAGGACAGGCAACGTGCGAAATCTTCCTTGCGGGCAGTAATCTCGCCGCCGATCTTTTGCAGCGCCGCGGACCGCACGTGGGCCGGCAGCTTGCGGCTGACCGCGAAAGCCGACACCGCCGCACGAATGGCCTCGTCGGCTTCCGCTTCCCCGGCCAGGCAGACCTCGGCCAGGACCTCGCCGTTGTAAGGATTACGGATGGGACTGGTCGTGCCGGTCTCCACCCACCGGCCGGCGATCAGCATGGCGCGACGCGTTGCCATCATGAAGTCATTCTGGCCCGAGGTTTTCAACCAAGTCAAGTCTCACTCCTTTGGAGACTTTACTTGCCAAAGACCCGCTTGCTACACTCACGCGCTTCCTGCGAGTCAATCGAATCCAGAAGAGGAGCTACTGCATGGACGCAAAATTTTGCACTGTTAGGAAACTTGTGGGGTGGATTCTGGCAGTCGGAGTAGCCGGAGTGGTTTGTTCGCCGGCCTGGGCCAAAACCGTCAAGGTGGAGTTCACCGCCGTCGAGACCGAGGTCGTCATCGACAACAACGGCACGAAGTACAAGGCGTGGACCTTCAACGGACAACTTCCCGGTCCCATCGTGCGGGCGACCGAAGGGGATACCATCGAATTCTCGCTGACCAATCTGAAGACCAACGCCTTTCCCCACTCGATGGACTTCCACGCCGGCGAGATGGACTTTCTCAAGAACCACAAACAGGTCGAGCGCGGCGAGACCCATCACATCACCTTCACGCCCAAGAAGCCGGGGATTTTCTTCTACCACTGCGGCGTCCAGCCGATGATTCAACACATCGCGCGCGGCATGATGGGCGCCATCATCATTGACCCCAAGGATCCAAACGCTCTACCGAAGGCGGAACGCGAGTATGTGCTGGTGCAGAGCGAGCTGTGGAATAACCCGGACGACGTGCAGGGGATGTTCGACCGCAAATACGACCACGCGATGTTCAACGGCGGCGTCTTCAAGTACCACCCGTTCCTCGGCGGCAAACCCCTCGAGGCCAAGCCGGGTGAGCGCGTCCGCATCTACATCGTGAACGCGGGGCCGAACAACTTCTCGGCCTTCCACCCGATCGGCGAGATCTGGGACAACGCCTGGGCGAGCGGCAACCCGGCGAACAAGCTGACCGGCGTGCAGACGGTCGTCGTGGGGCCCGGCGACGCCTACACGGTGGACGTGGTGGTGGAGAACGAGGGCGCCTATCCGCTGGTCACGCACTCGCTGACCGATGCTTTGCGTGGGGCCATCGCGGTGCTGCTGGTGAAGAAGGACGCCCAGACGCTGCCGCTCATGCCCTACGTGGTGCCGGCCGCGAAGAAGTAACGCAGGTTTCCTCACAACGATCGGCGCGGCCAGATGCGCCAAAGTCATGCACCATAGCAACGCGCCGTTGTCTGGTCGGTCTCGCCTGGACGTTCCTCAGAAGGGCGCCGGCGAGCCCGACACGTTTCTGCTTAGCAATATCCCAGCAGCGCAGGCCGCAGCCTCCTGCCGTGAGGAAACCTCTGACCAGCCGCTGTTACAACGGGTTTGGTGCGACGAAGACCAGCACGCTGAGCCGCTGCTGGGTGTGGTTGCGGACCCCGTGTTCCATGCCGGCGGGTGCCATCACCGCCTGGCCCGGGTTGAGGACCCGCTCCTCAGCACCGACCTGGAACGTGCCCTGCCCCTCGAGCACAATGTAGACCTTGTCCTGATCGCCGTGCACGTGGCCCTTCTGGGCCTGTCCGGGCTCGAAGCCGTAGATGTCGCAGAAAAACCTCGGCGTCTGAAACAGGTTGTTCTTCTTCATCTTGTCTGGCGAGAACTGCTTGAAGTCGTGCAACGTCAACACCGTCATGACTGACCCTGCTCCTTTGTGCCTTTCCGTTTATTCTCATCCACGACGTGGAGGATTGAATCGACTGGGACCAGATGGCGCTGCACGCCAAGCTCCGCGGCGGGCACACCCATTGCCAGCCCCAGCATCTGCGGCAAGTGCAGGATGGGCAGGTTCAGGTTCGTCTCGACCTTGTGGGCCGCTCGTTCCTGATAGATATCTAAGCTCATGTGGCACAGGGGGCAAGGGGTAACCATCGCATTCGCGCCGCCGTCCTTGGCCTCCTTGAGATTCGCGCCGTTCATCGCCAGGGCGATGTCCTCCTTCTCCAGAATGATCGGAAACCCGCAGCACTTGATCTTCCCGCCGTAGTCCACCGGCTCGGCTCCCACCGCTCGGATGACTTTCTCTAACGAGGTGGGATTTTCGGGATCGTCGAAGCCGAGGTCCCAGGACGGCCTCAGAATGTAGCACCCATAGAACGGCGCGATCTTCAGATCGCCCAGCGTCACTTGTACTTCATCCTTGAGCTTCGCCAGCCCGACTTCCCGAACCACAATCCAGAGCAGATGCTTGACCTGCACATTCCCGTGATACGTGAGTCCCTCCGGCTTCAGCAGGCGATTGACGCGCTGAAGCAGCGCCGGATCGCCTTTGAGCTGCCGGTTGGCCGTGCTCATGACGCCCTGGCAGGTCCCGCAGATCGTCATGACGTCGAGGCCAAGCCGCTCCGCCTGCGCGAAGGTCCGCGCGCTGAGCGCGAGGGCGCCCTCCGGGTCCGCTTCGGCAACCACGCCGGCGCCACAGCAAGACGAGGCGGTCAATTCGGTGACCTCGATCCCCAATCGCCCGATGATGGCCATCGTCGACTGATAGAGCTCAGGCGTCGCCCCCTTCGCCGCGCACCCCGGATATAACGCATACTTCACTGACACTCACCTCTCAGCGGAGTTGAAGATTGCGGGTGGCGCCGAGCGGGACCCTGGCGGAGCGAAAGGGACTGCAGCCGAGTCCGCGGGGCTGCGACGGCGAAAGGACCTGAGCACGTCAGGGTGGCTCGGCGACAGGACCCGCCATTTTGACGTCCCGCCTCACCCATAGTTGTATCTGACGCCGGTGCCGGCGTCCGGGTAGGTCATCTCGATGTTCTTGAACTCGTGGCAGGCGACGAGGCACGCCCCGCTTTCCAGGCAGGCCGGCCAGTCCACGTTGATCTTCAACTGCTCCGCGTCCCAATGATAGACCCCGGCTGGACAGACGATCGTGCACTGCTTGCGGGCGCACTTCAGGCAGGCCTCTGGGTTTTTGATCCGGATGTGCGGCGTTCGGAACTGCAGCTTGCCGGCGTCGTTCTCGCTCATCGCCTGGTCCGTTCCAGCAGGGCCCGGACATGCCGCACGCCTTCGATCGGTGGATGCAGCGGGTTCGGCACCTTGCCTTTGAGCAGCATTCGGAGGCCCAGCGGCAGCACGTGGAGAAAGTTTCGCAGGCTGGGACCGACGACTTTGAGAGGCATCAGCGCCTCGTTCAGACGCCCGAACCGCGCGAGCAGGTCCCGGAACCCAACGACGTGCCGGGCACCACCAGTGTCGGTCATGCCCGCCTGGATCGCCGCGCGGCGCAGGCGGATGATCGCCTCCATAGGCTTGACGTCCTTGGGACACACTTCGACGCAAAAGTTGCAGCGCGTGCAGTCCCACATCCCAGTCGGGCCTTGGAGCGCTTCCAGCCGAGCCGTCCGCGCAATGTTGTCTTCACGAGGATCCGCTACAAACCGGAAGGCCTTCGCCAGCGCGGCCGGTCCCAGAAAGCCTTGGTCCACCTCGTGCACCGTGCAGGCCGCCACGCAGGCCCCGCACATGATGCAGGCGTCCACGTTGTGGAACTGGGCGGAGCCTGCCGGGAGGGACAGCGGCCCCGCCGGCGGAAGGTGGTCGGCCTGTATCCAGGGCTCGATCGCCCGGACCTTGCCCCAGAAGGAGTGCATGTCCACCGCCAAGTCTTTGAGCACTGGCAAGTGGCGCAACGGTTCGATGGTGATCCCGCCGTGGCGCTCCCACTCCTTGCGGACGGAGGTCCGGCAGGCCAGCTTCTCCGCGCCGTTGATGGTCATCGCGCACGACCCGCAGATGGCGGACCGGCAGGAGTACCGAAACGTTAGCCTGCCGTCCTGCTCGTTCTTGATGCGGATCAGCGCGTCGAGGACGGTCGTCCCGCGGGTGATGTCGAGTCGATAGGTCTCGTCGTGAGGAGCGGCGTCCAACTCAGGATGGTATCTGCGGATCGTGAAGGCCAGACGCATTGCCGGCGCTAGTCGATCTCGAGAACCTTGGGGAAGTTCGTCAGGTTGCGGCAGCCGTCGTCCGTGACCAGCACCATGTCCTCGATCCGGACGGCTCCGATGTCCGGGTAATAGAGGCCGGGCTCCACGGTGACCACGTGCCCCGTCTGGAGGCGGGACCCGGACTTGCTGATCCTCGGCATCTCATGGATGTCGATCCCGACTCCGTGGCCCGTGCCGTGGAAGAACCCCTGCATGCGCCCATTGATCAAGCCGGTCTTGTACCCGGCTTGCTCGAAGTGCCGCAGTACTTCGCTGTGGATCGCCTGCCCGTCCGCCGCGTCACGGACCGAAGCGATGGCCTCTTCCTGCGCAACCAACACTGTGTCGTAGAGCTGTTTCATTTCGCGCGTCGCCCTGCCCTTGATGACCGTGCGGCTCATGTCGGCGAAGTAGCGCGTGGTCGTGTTGCGAGGAAACACGTCCATGACGATGGGCTCGTTGGCCCGGAGCGGGCCCGCCCCCTCGTTGTGGGGATCGCAGGCCTGGATCCCGCCGGCGATGATCGTGTGCTGCGCCACGCAGTCCTGCTCCATCAGCGCCACGTTGATCAGCTTCTTGATGCGCTCGGAGGTCACGGGCCGGCCCTCGTGGACGATCAGGCCGTCCTTCACGGAAGCCGCTCGCAGCAGATCGATGGCCCGCTGGACGGCGAGCTCCACCGCACGCTGTGTGGCCTCGATCGCCTGGATTTCCTCCTTGGTTTTGACGGCCCGCTCTTCGAAGAAGGGCTCCCGTTTGGTGCTCAACTCGTACCCGCGCTCCTGCAGCCGCCGGGCGTGCTCGAACCCGAAGTTCTCCGGCACGAGCAGGCGCGCGACGCCCCGTTCCTTCAAGAAATCATCTGCCACGTCTATTACACCGGACGACGCCGTTCCCCGTCGCCTGAGACGCCCCTCGTACTCCGAGTAGGACAGAACGGTGTCCACCACAGCCGTGGCGCGCGCCCGGTCCACTTCCAGGTCGCTCATGATGAGGATCTTCTCGCCCTTGATGCGAAGAAAGATGAACGGGTCTGGAGCCAGAAACCTGGTGGCGTAATAGAGGTTGGAATCGGTCTCGCTCGCGGCGACGATCAGGACATCGGGATCGGTGGACATGATAGGTGATGCTACCATGGCCTTACTGAGCGGAGCAAGGCGACTGCGGCGCCTTATCTGAAGGTGAAATCATCTCCTTCGGAAACATGATGACGTTTTTCATGAAATCGAAGGCAAGCTGTGCAAGGCCGGTCATGCCAGACCCGACCGACTTGATCGGCTGCCACGTGACCTTGGGATCGGCTAACGGACCCTTGACCTCGAAGAAGGCGGTGGTGAACCCTTCGCGCTCGCCGGCAAACAGCTTGCCAAAAAGCGGAATGGATTGCAGGATGCCTTCATAGGAGCCGAAGGGCGTGACGACCATAACCATATTGTAGCGGTCACTGGGAATGTCATAGGTGCCCGCGGCGGTGATCTTCATGATCTGGCTGTCCAGCCGATAATCCTTGGTCTCTGCAATGCCGTTCTTGATGCCGATCTGGGTCGACATGCAATCGAATGGCATGCCTTTCTCGGAAACCTCCGCCTTGCCCGCCAACAGCCTGGGGAGGTCCAGCAACCTGACGATCTTCGCAGTCGCTGAAAGTCTCTGGAAATACCCCTTCTCGACCATCACTCGGACATCCCCGTTGAGAGTAGGCACAATCCCGCGAGGATCGTTGCCGTTCCCACTGATCGCGCCATCCAGCTTAAGAACGCCAGTAAACGGCGGCTCCTTGACACCCAGTGATTGGAACACCGGCTCCACCGCAATGCCGTGCAGGTGCAGGCTCGTCTCCACCGACGCCGGTTTTCCCTTGGGCAAGGCGATGCGGACCTGGCCGGCGATCGTGCCCGTCCCCATCCGCCCGGAGACAGGGTCCACCACCAGCACGCCATCCGCGCCGTTCACCGTCGCCTGGATTTCGTCGAAGGGGACGCCGTGGTAGCGGCCGTTTTTGATGGAGGCGGTCGCCGCCAGCTTGGCGCTTCCGCTGATCGTCTCCATCACCGCGCGCACCGGCGAGTGTTCGCCCTCGGGGATCAGCAAAGCCAGATCGAGGCTGGGCGATTCCAAGGTGGCCTGGATGCGCGGCACGCCCCGCCATCCACGGATATCGCCGGTGGCGTTGATCCGGCTGTCCGCGATCTTCAGGGTGCCACGGTTGATCACAATGCGGTCGTCTTCGAAGGTGACATGCAGGTTGAAATCTTCGATCGGCGCGCGCAACCCCTCGAGCTTAAGCCCGAGCTGCCGGACTTCCGCCTGGCCGTTCAGCTTCGCAGCCTGCCAGTTGTCGAGCGGGCCGGTTGCAACAAAACTGGTCTGGAACGTCCCCGCGGCCGGCGAGGTCTTGGAGGCCAGTAGTCCTTTCGGCAGTGCCTTGAAGGAAAACGGCGGAACCTTCACGTCAAGCTCAAAGCGCCCCGGCTTCGAAAAGGTCAGCACCCCTTTTGTGTGGACTCTGAGCGGGGGAATTTCAGCCATGAGCCTCCGCACCTTCACGCTCCGACCGGGATCCCAGAAGAGATCGAACTCGATTGCGCCTGGCATGCCAATGGGCTTGCGGACTCCAATGGCGTGGGTGATCCCTACCTGGCGAACATCCACTCGTCCGATGCTATGGAGCTCGCCGGTCCGTCCTGAAACGTTGAATCCGAATCCCGCAACGCCGTCCGTCACGAGTGCCTTCGACGCATTCTTCACGAAGACCCCTAGCGCCTCCTTCGCATCAGCCTGGCCTGACACCGTCAGGGCGTAATGGGCTTTTTCATCGGATTGGACCGCGATCTCCCCGTTCAACGCCACGGAAGACTTGCCGATGTGGCCGTTCAGCCGCTCGAACGTCACCCCGCGACGGACGGAATGCACCCCGCCACGCAGATCGGCAAACGGGAGGGACAGCCGCCGGTCCGTGAAGCCGAGGTCTTTCACCGCAAGGCTCCACACCACCTCCAGATGGTCAAGCTTGGCCAGCGGCCCCGCCAGCTTGACGACAGCGTCGGCCTCGCCCTTTAACCCCATGAGGCTGGCCGGTCCGGCGGGCAGCAACGCCTTCGGCGCGAACCGGGCCACGATCACGGCCAGCTCCTGGGCCGAGACCCTGCCCTTGATGTCCAGGGAGAGAGTGGGATTTTGCGCGAGGGACGTCACCTCGCCCCGTCCCTCGGTCACCTCTGCCAAACCGTACCGGCCCGTCAGTTGCTCGATGGCGATCCGGTCAGCCGTGACCCGCAGCTTGCCCTTCACATCGGACAGGGGGACGTGATGGGCGCCCACCACCGCGCTGCCTCCCGACAGGTCCACTTCTCCCTGGACAGTCAGCCGGCGCTCCTGCTCAGGCATCCATCCCACCTGCAACAAGACCAATCGGACCGAACCGCCCACCTGGGCCTCTTTCAAAAACCCCAGCGAATGCGATTGGATCGCCTCCTCGGGTATGCTCGCGACAAGGGACTCCAGTTTGAACGGCGTCGTCGTCAACGAGGCTGTGAGCTGCATTCGAGGGGTGAACAATTTGGCCAGGCCAATGCTGCCCGTGATCGTCGTCCCGCCGCCCGTCGCGGTCAGATCCTTGATGTCCAGCGCGCGCGCGCCTTGCGCCCAGCGGTACTGGTAGGCGGCCGCCAGATCAACCGGCGCCTGGACTCCGCGCAGGAACACATTGTCGTTCAGGAACGGAGCGAGCTGCGCCAGGCCCACTCGCTTGGCCTCCACCTGTCCGGTCGCCCTGCCTCCCGCACCCGCCTGCTCGATCGCCTGTCGGGCTACTTCACCCGTCACCGTGATCGTCGCGTCACCGGTCTCCTGCGGCATCGTAGCGAAGAACCGGTACCCCAGTTGCAGGCCGGTCCGCTTCACGGTGGTGTTCACATGCCGGAACGCAACGGTGCGGGGAATGGCCGAGCCGTAGGTGTCCTCAAACGCGATCTCCCCGTCTGCGATGGACAGCTCCTCGCCCAGCAGCGGGGTCGTGAAACTGGTCGTGTCGGCGGTCGCGGTAAAGAGATCGGAGATGTTCAGCTTGCCGTCGGGACCGCGCTTGATCTTCACCTTGGGCTTGTCCAGCACGATCCGCTTGGCCAGGACCTTGCGCTTCAAGAGCGGAAAGATCCGTAAGTCGATGAAGAGGTGTTCGGTGGAGAGAAACTCGTCCTGGCCATTCGCTTCCTGGATGACGACATCATCGAGCGCCATCCGGACGTACGGGAACACCTCCACGTGGGCGCGTTTCATCTCCACTTTCCGACCAAGCTGGTCCTGGGCTTGCGAGATCAGCAACGCCTGGTAATCGGCGCTGTTCAGGATGAGGGGGAGTGAGAGGATGAGTGCGGCCAGGATGGCGAGCGGGAGGAGGACGAGCCACGCGACTATGCGACGCAGGTTCCACACAGGGCCGATATTACCCGACGGCACGAAAAATGCCAACGGTCCTGCTGTTCAAGCCGGACCGCGCACCGCGGCCGCGATCGCGGCGATTGGCGGTGTGCTGTGGCTGCTGGTGAGGCCGGGTGATGGGTTGAAGAAAATATGATGGCGGGTCCTGTCACCGCGTCACCCAGACATGCTCAGGTCCTTTCGCCGTCGCAGCCCCGCAGACTCGGCTGTAGGCCCTTCCGCTCCGCCCGGGTCCCACGCGGCGCCACCCGCTCTAACTTGATTCGAAGACCCGCCTCAATAAAACGCCATGGCGGCATAGGTGACGGTGGAGTTGTACTGGTCCACGGTGGCGCGGTCGTAGCGCAGCACGTTCCCCTTGGGGCTATCCACCAGCTTCAGCATCGTGTAGAGCGGCGGGAGCAGCCCGATGCGGCGCGCGTCGTCCTCCTTCTGGATGAACTGCAGAAACGCCTCCGCGTCGCCGTTCTCCGCGTGCTTGAGCATCGCCAGGTCCGCCTGCATCGTCTTGTGGAACGAGAAGTCCGTCGGCGGCTTGATGTCTCCGTAGCGCATGCCGATGTGGGCGAGATCGCCGCTGACGACGAAGCACGCCTCCTTGCCGAAGGCCGCCAGGGCCTTCCGGAACGCCTCGATAAACTGTCCGACGCCCTGCCCCTGGGCGAGCAGATCGGCGTGACTGAAGTGCAGGTGCGAGAATGAGCAAAGCACCGGCACGATCGTGAACGGCTTCGTGTGCCCGAGGATATGTTGGAGGAACACCGCCTGGAACTCGATGGCGTGATCCTTGCGGTGGACGAGCTCTTCCTGGAAGAACACCTCGCCGCCGTGCGCGCGGAAGAGCCGCAGGAACTCACGGTCGGTCCTGACGAGCCCAAGCGTGGTTTCGAAGTCCTTGTCGGTGCACGCGAAGAGGGTCCCGATGATCCCCCGCGCCGCCCCGAAGATCACGAACACGTCAGGTGTCTTGGCTTCCCGCACCTCCTTGTAGGCCCAGGCGTAGATCGGACCTGCCGTGTTGATCTCCACGTGCGGCGCGACGATTGCCTTGAGCGCTTTACCGGTGTTCTCAGACGGAGCACTGCCGGGCCCCTCCTTCGACCGGAAAAACCCGTCGAGCTGCTGCTTCAGCTTCTCGGGGTCGGCCTCGTAGCTCTTCCCGGCGAACATCGCCGGCCGCGTGGGTTGCGCGCGGAAGCTCTCTAGCAGCGCCCGTTTCGCCGCGGCGAACCGCTCGCTTTCCAGGAAGAGCTTCTCGTCCAAGTCCGCGATGAACTTGTCCACCCACTGCGGCATGAGGATTTCCCCGAAGCGCTTGAGGTACTCGCCCGCGATCTGGTTGCGCGTGTGCTTCCCGTCGAGGAACTGCACCAGGTAGAAGATGTTGGGGGGCAGAAAGAGGATCCCGTCCGAAATCCCCTCAGGATCGCGGAGCCCGACGGACTGCGTCTCAGCCTCGCGCACGGGGAAGAACTCGAGATTGCGCAGCTTGGGATACTCCATGGCAAGCAGATTATACCTCGCGTTTTCCGCGACTGACCATCTCCCAGGCGGCCAAGGCCAGCACTGTCAGTGCCAGCAACACCGGCGCTGCATAGCCGTACTCGGCGCCCGCATATTT
>DASQRT010000123.1:0-2894 GCA_035642795.1 Nitrospirales bacterium | reverse complement strand
CATCCCTACCGGCGACCGGCCAACGGTGACGAGAAGACCGTGACCAAGCTCACCCGGCAAGACCTGGTCACGTTCCACGACAGGTTCTACCGCCCGAACCGCGCGATCATGGCCATCGTCGGCGACCTCGGGGAGGCCGAGGCCCTCGCTCTGGTGAAGAAGCACTTCGGCAAATGGACGCCGAAAGTGCTTCCGCTCCAGGCCTTCCCCGCCCCAGAACCTCTGCCGAAGCCCATACTTAAGCTGATCGACAAGGACCTCACGCAAGCGACCATCATCCTGGGACACGTGGGCATTCACCGGCGGAACCCGGATTTCTACGCCGTGGCGGTGATGAACTACATCCTGGGCGGCGGTGGGTTCTCCTCGCGACTCGTGCACCGGATCCGCGACGAGCAGGGCCTGGCCTACGACGTGGACAGCGTCTTCGAAGCGAATGTCATGCCGGGTCCTTTCGCCGTGCACGTGCAGACCCGGAACGCGGCGGCGAACCAGGCCCTCGCCAGCGTGTTCCAGGAACTCAAGCGCATCCGAACCGAACCGGTCAGCTACCAAGAGCTGTCCGACGCCAAAGCGTACCTAATCGGCAGCTTCCCGCTGCGCATGGACACCAACGCGAAACTGGCCTCGCTGCTGAACCTCGTGGAGCTACACAGCCTCGGCCTGAGCTATTTCGACGATTACCCCAAGGCGATCGCGGCGGTGACGAAAGAGGACGTCCTGCGCGTGGCCCGGAAGTATCTCAACCCCGACCGCTACGCCCTGGTCATCGTCGCCAAATTGGCCGAAGCCAAGATTGACACCAATGTCGTCTCCAACACGAAGTGACGCCGGTACAGAGGCCCTCGCGCTCGATCGTCTCAGGACGATCATGGGTGACATGGGCTCCATGCTCGTCGCCTTCTCTGGCGGCATCGACAGCACGCTCGTCCTGAAAGTGGCGCACGACACGCTGGGAGCGCGAGCCGTTGCAGTTACGGCGGTGTCATCCACATTCCCCACAATTGAATTGGCGCTGTCCCAAAAAATCTGCGTGGAAATCGGCGTCCGCCAGATCCTCCACGTGACTGATCAGCTCCGTGACCCTGAGTTCGCCATGAACGCTGCCAGCAGGTGCTACCGGTGCAAGACAGACCTCTACTCGGCGCTGGTGCCCATGGCCGCGCGGCTGGGGCTCGCGTATGTAGCAAACGGGGCGCACTGTGATGACCTGGGCGACGATCGTCCCGGCATCCAAGCCGCGCGCGATTTCAGCGTGCGGAGTCCTTTGGTGGAGGCCAGCATGGGCAAGACGGCGATCCGGCAGGCGGCGCGCTTGCTGGGGCTGTCGAACTGGGACAAGCCCGCAGCTGCATGCCTCTCCTCACGCATCGCCCGCGGCGAGGCGATCACGGTGGAGCGGCTCAGGCGTGTCGAAGAAGCCGAAGCGCTGCTGTTCCATGAGGGATTTCGTCAGGTGCGGGTGCGGGACCGCGGTGGGAACGCGCGAGTCGAGGTGGGGCAGGATGAGCTTGCGCGGCTCTTCGAACCAAGGATGCGCGACCAAGTCATCAGCAGGCTCACCGAGTTGGGCTTCGCCACCGTGACCCTCGATCCAGCCGGCTACCGCCAAGGCAGCGCGAACCAACCTCTCGTTCTGTGAACAAGAGGACTGGCCGGTTTTCTGTCCGCAGAAAAGCTGCCTGTCCCCGTTCCTGTCAGGTGTGCTCGGTATAACTCAGGACTGTGGGTTGATCTTCAGCAGCTCTCGCACTTTACTGACAAGGACCTCGATGCGGAAGGGCTTTTGGAGAAAGTTTGCCATGTCGGGATCCCGAAGCTTCTCGCGGACGATCTCAAGTGGGTAACCAGAGATGTAGAGCACTTTCATGTGCGGGCGCGACGAGGTCAACATATAGGCCAATTCGCGCCCGTTAATCCCGGGCATCATGACATCAGCGACCATTACATGGATGGGACCTTCATGCCGTCTGGCAATCAGGAGAGCCTCACTATTGAAACGGGCCTCCAAGACTGTGTACCCCTGCTGCTCAAGACTCTCACGAACCAGTGCCCGGACTGACTCATCATCGTCCACAAGTAGAATGGTCTCCATAGCCGCGTTGGTCTCTCGCGTGGCGCCACTCATAGGAGTCAATCTTATCGCCACGTGGGCTTTTGTGAAAGAAGTTAAATTTGACCGGCCTGAGGTATGGCTTGTGCACGTTGCGCTTAGGAGCAGAAAAGCCGGAGGGATCGCATCTAGTCGCTAGGCTGCGTGCGCTTTGTCACGGGCAGCACGACACAGTTGTACCGCCTTCAAGTTGGCCTCTGACAGCACTCGGCCGAGTGGGTTATCAACTAAGGCCACCACTGCTGCCTCGCACGCTTCCAGCAAGGCCGGCGCGGCCACGATCAAGCACCCATTGGCCTGGTCGGTTTTTTCATCAATCCCGCAACAGTCAGCAATGTCGTAATTGTCACGTAATCCAACAATATGGGGTGGCGATTGCTTCCCTTCCTCATTGATATAGACCAGCATATGCCAAGGTCCTGGAGTATGAAGGGTTATCATGGTGCTTCACCTTTCGCTAGGACGCATACCGTGTCCGCTCAGGCTGCACTCGCGAGAGATTCCAAGCCGCGCCGATCTTCGACAATCCGAAGACCAGCCATTTCGAGGGATCAAAGTTGTACCACCGCGGCCCATTTCGGTAGTCCCGCTGGTGGGCGTGGTGATAATTGTGGTACCCCTCGCCAAAGGTCAGGAGAGAGACCACCCAACTGTCCCGGCTCGAGTCCCCCGTCGTATGAGGCTGGTTCCCCCAGAGGTGGCAGATGGAATTGATGCAGAAGGTGGAATTGAGCACGAAGAAGGTCCGCCCCACGCCCGCCAGCAGAAAGCAGCCGAGCCC
>DASQRT010000122.1:0-2046 GCA_035642795.1 Nitrospirales bacterium | reverse complement strand
GTGCCCTGTCAGCATGGCGGCAAGGATGATCACAACGACAAGTGCTGCGAACAGCAGCCCTGTTCCCAGCAGCACGATCAAAGCGGGATGCGTCAGCATGGGGTTCGCGAATATCCAGGGGATGGAGCCCGGATACTGGCGCCGGAACGCCGGTCCGTCGAGGCTTCCGAAGGTCCCTGTGACGAGCACGCCCAACTCCCTGCCAAGGCCTTCGATTTCCTCCTCTGGCCACCACTTAGCAGGGAGCTTGAGGAGCGTTCTGCCCTCCTGGTCGAGAAACAGGCAGTAGGTGAAAGTCATTCGGTATTTCAACCTCATGACTTCCACGCTGGCGATGACAACCTTGCCAAGATGCTGCCGAGCAAGTGATCTCCTCAAGCCAAGGGCGTTGACGAAGACGAGCCCAGCGCGATCAACTCGAAGTAGCGACAGCCGACTGACCAGGAAGAGACGCAAGCCGAAGAGAAGGAAGCAAGCCAGGACCACGCCGCAGAGAGCAAAGTAGACTTCGGTATCAAAGGGATCCCAGTAGCTCCTTCTGAGCTTCAGAAGCGGCGGGATTACAGCGAGCGACGACAGCCCGATGAATATGAGCGCATATTGGACCCACGGAATCCGTGGATGAACGGCGAGCAGCGGTTCCTCGTCGCGGTCTGGGCTCGGCGCGAGATGATCAGCCACCAAGGCAGTTAACGGAGCCCTCGTGCCGACCCTTGCCTCACAGGTGCTGATGGCGACCCCGAGCGGACTCGGGGGCGCAAATACCACCGGTTCTCCTCAAATACGTTTGATGCGTGCGGGACAAAAGTCCCCTGCTGTGGCACCGGAAAAGTCGCGGCGGTCAGGCGCTTGTGGCGGCTCGTACAGTGGGTACGCTCGCCCGCCAGATTCCGGCCGGCGAATCAGTAATTTCACGGATTTCGCGGTCACCCCTTCGGTCTTATCCTCCAAGCCATGACCGAGGAACGCGATCAGGTGATCCTCTCTCGCCCGCGTCCCGAATTGGCGGAACGCGGTGGCGGCCTATCGCCCAAGGCAAGGGCCAGGCTCTCGGCATTATTCGAAGCTCTTGAAGGATTTCCGGCGGTGTTCGGCCAGACCTTTGTACTGGGCCGCTTGGTCGTCGCCGGGAGCGCGGCTGCGACTGCTCACAACGTCCTGGCAAGCGAAGGGCTCTATCGGCTCGGCTTCGCAATCCCCCTGCTCGCAGTCGGCTTCCACATCGCCTGGGCGTTCCTCTTCTACCAACTGTTCCGGGTCGTCGACCGGACGATCAATGCGCTCGCGCTGCTTGTGATGCTCGTCGGCTGTGCGATACAGGCCGTGGCGGCCGTCATTTACCTTGCTCCCTTAGTTATCCTGCAAGGCAACTTCGGGGGGACACTCACCATCCCGCAGCAGCAGGGCCTCGCGATGGCGTTCATGAAGTTAAGCGGGGCAGCCTTCAACGCGTACTTGGTCTTCTTCGGGGCCTGGTGCGTCCTGGCCGGGTACCTGATCTTGCGCTGCAGGTTCATGCCACGGATCATCGGCGCGCTCCTCATCCCTGATGGCATCGGCTGGATGCTCTATCTCTGGCCCCCACTCGCAACCATGCTGTTCCCGGTTATTGCAGTCGTCTCGGGGGCAGCGGAGTTCTCGCTGTTGCTCTGGATGCTGATCTTCGGCGTGAACAACGAGCGCTGGTACCAGCGGGCCGCCGCTGCGGGGGCCACTACCGCAACCTGAACCGGATCGACTGACGCCGGGCGAGAGAGAGGCCGGCGAGCCATGGGCCGAGGCCTTCAGGTGGTATTTACGACTCCAACCGGACCAGTTTCAAACTACGATCGAACTCAGATCTGAGCTTTTGGCTTGGAAGCGGACGGTCTGCGGACGCTCGACGGACGGCCAACCGACGGTAGCGGAACGGTCACCGCTGCGGGCCTTTGCCCTCTAACCGGGCACGATCGCGACCTTCATCTGGATTAGGGCAGATGATCTCGACACATGGACGACCTCTTGACCGTCCCTTAACAGGCGCGCCGAACGCTGATCGGTAGCGCT
>DASQRT010000121.1:0-7031 GCA_035642795.1 Nitrospirales bacterium | reverse complement strand
TAGCAGTCACCACCACAAAGCCCACAAGCTGGAACCCGTCACCCGACAGTTCCATGCTTCCTCCTTCACTTAAATGGCCGGTTAGTACCCTTTTAGGCGCATGCATGAACGGTAGGCAGCCTGGTATTGCGCATCGTGTTGCTGGGTGTCATTCAGGCGGTGGAGGGTCCCTGCCGTGACACCCGCCGGACCGCCAATTGCCACTCCGTTGCCGGCGCCGCTGCCTCCGTCGGCGGTGGTGTCGACCCCGGAGCCCACGCCACCGCCGATCGCGACATCCTTGACCACGCTCATCGTCTTGTCCTCGGCTCGCTGCTGGGCATAGGCTTGGCAAGCCTCCACATCGATTTGGCTCGGCACCAAGGCCTTCCGCGTCGACGTGTTGGCACGCGACGTGGCCTTGCTCTGCTCGACGTCCTCACGATCATCTCGGTAGCCCATGACGAGCGTCGCGACCAACGCCGTCGCGCCCACCAACAGGAAACCGAACGTCGTCATCTTCCATGGAGTCCAGTCTGTTTCCTTCATGCTTGCTCCTCTGACATTCCTTTATTAGCCCCTTAGCTGTCGTTCGCTGGCGGCTCACCAACTGAGCGGAACCCTGACAGTGCCTTGCCGGTCATCGGGCACACGCCTTTTGTATAAGCAAGGGAGGTGCCGACTGGTCCAAAGATGCCGAAAACGTCCTTTTCACGAACTTTAAAAGAGTTGTATGCCCCTCAATTTGCTGGTAAAAAGAAGTTAGGATTGGAGGGAACAGCCTTCAGTATTTTTACGTAGCATAGGCTGATTCAATCGATTTACATTGATTTTCAATGTATTGGACGTGTATGGATTCTCCTGCAGTAGCGAAAACTGACCGTGCGGCTCGCAACGCACAGCACCTTACGGTTGCGGAGCGCTCAGGAAGGTCTCCGGTGAAGCTCTCGATCTTCTGGCGATTGGCGTTGAGTTCGCTGGCCATCATCATTGTGGTGGCGGGAGTTAACTTCTATGCTTTGAGCCAACTCCGGCAGCTCACCGCCTTGAGTACGGAGCTGGTTTCCTACCACTACCCGTCCATCGACACGGCCAAACGGCTCCTTGCCAATCTCTACACCCAGCTGGGGAGTGAGAAGAAATACTTGGCGGTCCGAGACCTGGCGTTCGTGAGGGACTTCGCTGAAGAGGCCAACGAGTTCCGCCAAATCCTGGCGACGCTGCAGGAGCAGGAATCCGCGCCCCACGGCCAGAAGTTGCTGAAGGAAGTTGATCGCCTGCACCAGGAATACCTGGACCTCTTCCGCGGCGAGGCGGATCGCCAGGCCAGGCCGACCGCTGGGTATGAGGGCCGGCGTGACGCCCTCATTGCCCGGATGACCGACACCTTGGACGCGTATGTCAACCTGCACGAGACCAGGGCGAACGCGCTCGTCATCGACTCCCGCGCGCGGTCGGCCCGCGCCGAGATCATCACCCAGCAACTCGTCATCGCAGTCGTCCTCCTTGGAATGGGCTTGGCCGGGCTCGCGACCTACAGCATTCTGTATCCGTTGCGCCGGGTGCAGGAGCACATCCGGCAGATCGGCCAAGGGACGTTCGGACGGCCCGTGACCGTCGACGCCCCCAGCGACCTTCGCGAACTGGTCGACACGGTGAACTGGATGGGCAAGAAGCTTCAGGAACTGGACGATATGAAGGCCGAGTTCCTGGCCCACGTCTCCCACGAGCTACGCACCCCGCTGGCCTCCATCCGCGAAGGCACGCAACTGCTGCTGGACGAGATTCCCGGCCCCTTGAGCAAGGAGCAGCGCGAGACCCTGCGGATCATCAAGGACAGCAGCGAGCGGCTGATCCGCCTGATCTCCACACTGCTCGATCTCTCGAAGATGGCGGCCGGGATGATGGACTATCAGATCGCGTCCACCGACCTCCTGCGCCTGGCGGAAACCTCGGTGGACAAAGTTCGGCTCCTGGCCGAAGGCAAACGCATTCAGATCCTGACCGAGGCACCGTCCGGACGGGTGTGGATGCCGGCCGACGGCGTCCGGATCGAACAGGTCCTGGACAACCTGCTCTCCAACGCCCTCAAGTTCAGCCCGGAAGGCGCGACCGTGAACCTTCGCCTGCACCTGGATGTCAAGGCGGGAGTCGTCCACGTGTCGGTGGCGGACACCGGGCCCGGCATACCGCCAGAGGACTTGCCTCATATTTTTGAACGCTTCTACCAGGGGCGCGCGTACACGAAGAACACCTTGGCTGGCAGCGGTCTGGGACTCGCGCTGGCCAAGAAAGTCGTCGAGGCGCACGGGGGACGGATCTGGGTCGAAAGTGACCGGGGCAAAGGGACGACGGTCCACTTCACCCTGCCCCTGGCCCGGAGAGGGGGTCCCGCATGACCACGACGACGCGAGTCTCCGGTGGGCTCTTGCTAGTGCTGGCGCTCATCGTACACGCCTGCGCTTTACTGCCCAGCAGTCCCTACTCCTCTTCGCCTCTCTTCATGCCCAATGGTCGGCAAGTCGCGCACTATCAGGCCCTCGCCCGCGAGCAGGACCAGTTGCTCGGCACTTGTGCGGAGACCCACACCTGCGACCGTGCGCACTTCGTCCGCGCGCTGCTCGCCCTCTACGAAAGCCAGGCGGTCGCCGCCAAACATTTCCAGGAGGTCATCGACGCGGCACCGAAAAGTCATCTGGCCTCCTCGAGCCAATTCTGGCTCCAGCTCTTGCAAAACCCTCCAGTCATTCTCGCATGGCATAGTCTGTTTGCCGAGGCCACGGAACGCCTGGTCCGCGACCTGCTGGAGTTGGAGACCTCGTCGGCGCAGGTCATGCAGCGTGAGGTCAAAGCACGGGACAAGAAGGTGGAAGAGTTAACCACACAACTTGAAGCCCTGAAGCGGATCGACCAGGAAATGAAGGAGATGACGCGGCCGGTAAAGCCGCCCCTCAAGACCCCCTCGCCGGCCGACAAAGGCAACCAACCCTGAGGGTTCGATGGAGCAAGAACGCATCCTAGTTGTGGATGATGATGAGGGTCTGCTGCGGCTCCTCACGATGCGGCTGTCGGCTATGGGCTTCAACGTGACCACGTGCATGACCGGCGAGGAGGCCCTCGCCGTCGCCAAGCGCGAGGTCTTCGATCTGGCCCTCACCGACCTGCGTCTGCCGGACCGGGACGGGCTGTCGGTCCTGGAAGAGCTGCGGCTCATCCACCCGGATCTGCCAGTGCTGCTTCTTACCGCGCACGGCAGTATCCCCAGCGCCGTCGAGGCCATGCAGAAGGGCGCCTTCGGCTATCTCACGAAGCCGTTCGACGACAAAGAGCTCAAGGTGACGCTTGAGAAGGCCCTCGCGGAACAGCGGATGGGCCGTGAGATCCAGCGGCTCAAGCTGCTGGTCAAAGAGCTTTACGGCTTGGAGAACGTCCCTGCCCGAAGTCCCAAGATGCAGGCCCTGTTGGAGCAGGTCGCCCGTGTTGCCGAGAGCGACGCCACGATCTGCCTCGCCGGCGAAACCGGCACCGGCAAGGAAATCATCGCCCGCGTCATCCACTGCAACAGTCAGCGGGCTCGTGGCTCCTTCATCGCGATCAACTGCGCTGCGATCCCGGAAGCACTCTTCGAGAGCGAACTCTTCGGCCACGTCAAGGGAGCCTTTACCGGTGCCCAGTCCACGAAACGCGGGCTCTTCCAGATCGCCGAGGGGGGGACGCTCTTCCTCGACGAGATCGGCGAGATGCCGCTGAACCTGCAGGTCAAGCTCCTGCGCGCCATTCAGGAGCGCGAAGTGCTGGCGGTGGGCGCCGAGCGCCCCACCAAGGTGAACGTCCGCATCATCACTTCGACAAACAAAGATCTGAGCGCGGCGGTCCGCGCCGGGACATTCCGCGAGGACCTCTTCTACCGGATTCAGGTCTTCCCGATTACGGTCCCCCCTCTCCGCGAACGGCGGGACGACATCCCCTTGCTGGCCCAGTACTTCCTGCAACAAAGCGCCCGTCGGATGCACAAAGAGATCCGAGGGTTCCTCCCCGCAGCCATGCAGAAGCTGATGCTCTACTCCTGGCCCGGCAACGTCCGCGAACTGGAGAATTCGATCGAAAAAGCGGTCGTCCTCTCTAGCCAAGACATGATCACGCCCGACCTGCTCCCGAGCGTCATGGAGTCCACCGAAGGCCAGGTGAAACCGTTGACGGAAGCCAAGGAGGAGTTCGAGCGGAACTACCTGAAGGAGGTGTTGCAGCTCACCGGCGGCAACATTTCACGCGCCGCCCAGATCGCAGACCGCTATCGCGCCGACTTCTACAAGCTGCTCAAGAAGCACGGGCTCCACCCTGGAGATGCCAAGGAGGAGAAAGACACAGACTCGGCTGAATCGGCGTAACGGAACCTGCCTACCGCGTGAGCTTTTTATAGCGAATCCGGTGCGGGCGATCCGCTTCCTTGCCGAGCCGCTTCCTCCGGTCGGCCTCGTACTCGCTGTAATTGCCTTCGAACCACACGACTTTGCTGTCTCCTTCGAACGCCAGGATATGGGTCGCGATGCGGTCCAGAACCCAGCGATCGTGGCTGCTCACCAGGCAGCAGCCGCAGAACTGCTCGAGTCCCTCCTCCAGCGCCCGCAAGGTGTTCACGTCCAGGTCGTTGGTCGGCTCGTCCAGCAGCAATAAATTGGCCCCTTCTTTGAGCATGCGCGCGAGGTGCACGCGGTTGCGCTCGCCGCCGGAGAGGTCCTTGACCTTCTTCTGCTGATCGGGACCGGAGAAATTGAAACGCCCGACATAGGCCCGTGAATTGACTTCAACTTTGCCAAGCGCGACGGTGTCCTTGCCGTCCGTGATCACCTCCCAGACGGTCTTGTTGCCGTCCAGCGCGCGGTCCTGGTCCACATAGCCGATCTTGACCGTCTCGCCGATCCTGATGGAGCCAGCGTCCGGCTTGTCCTTTCCGACGATCAGCTTGAACAGGGTGGTCTTGCCCGCGCCGTTCGGCCCGATCACGCCGACGATTCCGCCCCTCGGCAGGTTGAAGCTCAGGTTCTCGAACAGTAGCTTGTCGCCGTAGGATTTGCTCAGATGTTTGGCTTCTACCACGATGTCGCCGAGACGCGGACCTGGCGGGATGTAGATCTCCAGATCTTCTGCCAGTTTTTCCTGCTGCTCGCCGAGCAGTTGCTCGTAGCGCGTCAGGCGGGCCTTGCCCTTGGCGTGCCGGCCCTTCGGCGACATGCGGATCCATTCCAGCTCGCGCTCCAGGGTCTTACGCCGCCTGGCGTCCGCTTTCTCCTCCTTCTCCAGACGCGCCTGTTTCTGCTCCAGCCACGAGGAGTAGTTCCCTTCGAAGGGCATGCCGTGCCCCCGATCCAACTCCAGGATCCAGCCGGCCACGTTGTCCAGGAAGTAGCGGTCGTGGGTCACAGCGATGACGGTGCCCTTGTATCGCAGGAGGTGCTGCTCCAGCCATTGGACCGACTCCGCATCGAGATGGTTGGTCGGCTCATCCAGCAACAGGATGTCGGGCTCCTGCATCAGCAACCGGCACAGCGCGACGCGGCGCTTCTCTCCACCTGACAACACGTCCACCTTGGTGTCAGGCGGCGGGCACCGGAGGGCGTCCATGGCGATCTCAAGTTGGTTCTCGAGTTCCCAGCCGTTGACCGCCTCGATCTGTTCCTGAAGGCGGCTTTGCTTCTCTAGCAGCTTCTCCATCTCTTCCGGCGAAAGCTCCTCGCCGAGCCGGTTGCTGACCGCCTCATACTCACGTAGCAGGTTGATGACGCCCTGGCGTCCCTCCTCGACGATTTCCTTGACGGTTTTCCCCTTGCCGAGCTGGGGCTCCTGCTCCAGCAGCCCGACGCTATAGCCTTTCGCGAACGTGACCTCTCCGAGGTAGTCCTTGTCCACACTCGCAATGATGCGCAACAGTGTGCTCTTCCCCGCGCCGTTCAAGCCGAGGACGCCGATCTTGGCCCCGTAATAGAAGGACAGGTAGACGTCCTTGAGCACCTGCTTCTTGGGCGGGTGCACGCGGCCAACGCCGATGAGGGAAAAGATGATCTGCTTATCGTTCGTGCTCACTGCATTGGCCCTCCCCTCCTTTATCTAACCAGGCCTAACACAGGTCGTGAATCGGTTCGCCTAGGGTGGCTCACGCTCAGGAGTTGTCATTTATCAGTCGCTTAGACCGTTAGGGTGTTCTTCTCTCCTGGATTAAGGTGTTTACCGGTTGAGTTCTTGTATCCGTTATCTTAGCCTCGTGGTAGGGCGATAAAAAGGGACATGTCGTATGTTTGTACTGCCACTTGAAAGCCAAACATTCAGCAGCGCGCCATGTGTCGGAACGGTTGCACCGCACTCCAAACTAAGGAGTCGCCTGACTCCTTGCCGGCGATGTCATGGACTGGTGGATCTCTTCCACATCATTGATCTACACGACGGCGTGAAACATCTTTGGCTCCGCACCGGGCAATGCATGAACTGCGGGGATGCGGTGGATTCTGAAATCATCAGCCCGTGGCGATACTGGTGGGGCGCAACAACAAGCAAGTGGAAACGTTGGGCCGTGTCTTAAATTTGGCTTGTCAGCGTCGTGGTGGTCGCCGGGGGGCGCTACGTTTCTTCTTCCTTGCCGGCGGTCGCGTCTTGTTCGCCAATAAGCAGTCTGGATTCCTACAATCCTCAAAAATAAGCGTCGATGGGTCACGGTATAGCGGCCAACCGCAGAGACAGCGCATCACGATAGCCCCACACACTTTGCACATCCACCCCGGCTGAGGACTAGAAGCGCCTTCATACGGCTGCGTCTGCATAGGAGTCAGCTGACCTGGATGCCCATTGGGACACTTAGGTCTCGCTTCTGCTATTTCCCTAGCTTCTTTCATCCTGCCCTGCAACTTATACACCGCCTCCTCCGTCAGCAGCATGCCGACCTGGAGCGCCACCGCGAGTCGTTCGGGATCAACGGGCTTCCCCAAAACGTTGACCGACCTCATGTCGAGTGCCAGATCCAACAAGGTCTCATCTTCTGTGCTGCTCAACATGATGATTCC
>DASQRT010000120.1:0-2306 GCA_035642795.1 Nitrospirales bacterium | reverse complement strand
TTCCAGGGCGCCGGCCAGCTTCCGGTCGAGGGCCAGCTTGCAACAGCGGACCGCATCGATCACCACGCCCGCCGAGTTGGGCGAGTCCCAGACTTCCAGCTTCAGCTCCATGTTGAGGGGAACGTCGCCGAAGGAGCGGCCCTCCAGCCGGATGTACGCCCACTTGCGGTCGCCGAGCCAGGGCACGTAGTCGGACGGGCCGATGTGGATGTTGTCATCCGCGAGGGGCGTCGCCATCTGGGACTTGACGCTGTTGGTCTTGGAAATCTTCTTGGAGGTGAGCCGCTCCCGCTCCAGCATGTTCAGGAAGTCGGTGTTGCCCCCGAAGTTGAGCTGGTAGGTGCGCTCCAGCTTGACGCCGCGGTCCTCGAACAGCCGGGTCAGGACCCGGTGCACGATGGTCGCTCCGACCTGGGACTTGATGTCGTCGCCGATGATGGGGATCCCGTGCTGTTCAAAGCGGCCCCGCCAGTACGGCTCGCGGGCCAGGAACACCGGCATGCAATTCACGAAGGCGCAACCGGCATCGAGCACCTGCTCGGCGTACCACTTGACGGCCTCCTCGCTACCGACCGGCAAGTAGTTGACGACGACATCGGTGCGGGTCGCCTTCAAGATGCCCACGATGTCCGCGGTCGGACCGGGGGCTTTGGTGATGATCTCGGAGAGATACTTCCCCAGGCCGTCGTGGGTCATCCCCCGCTCGACCTTAACGCCCAGGTGCGGCACATCGGCGAATTTCACCGTGTTGTTGTGGCCGCTGAAGATGGCGTCCGAGAGATCCTTGCCGACCTTCTCGCGGTCGATGTCGAAGGCGGCCGAGAATTCGATGTCGCGGATGTGGTAGCCGCCCAGGTCGAGGTGCATGATTCCCGGGATCGGAGCGCCCGGCTTGGCGTCGCGGTAGTACTGCACGCCCTGGATCAGCGATGAGGCGCAGTTGCCGACGCCCAGGATGGCGACCCGGACCTTGCGGCGGGAGCGCCCGTCTGGGCGCGGCGGACGCGCTTTCCCGTTTTTCGTGACGGTGCCATTCTTTGTGCTCATCGCTTATCCCTCGCTCCTTTGGTACAGCGTCCGCGGTTTGGGCCGCGGCGCGATCAATCCAGATAGTTCACGTTGGAAGGCCAAGATCCCCTCCCGGTGGACCGAACACAGGACCAGCCGGCCCACCCGCCGCGTCCGGACCAGATGACCACGGCGCAGCATGCGCAGGTGCCAGCTCAGGCGCGGCTGGCTCACCCCCAGGCTGTCGGCCAGGTCCTGTACCGAGACCTCGCCAGCCCCGGCCAGGAACTCCAGGATGCGCAATCGGGTAAGGCTGGCCAGGCCCTGAAAGTGGGCCCGAAACTCGCGTAGCGACGGTGGGGACGCCACGAGCATGGTGGACATATAACGGATTCTTTATGTGATTCTAGCATGTAGCCAACGGTGGTCAGACCGTTGGCTCCAAGCTTGGGCCCGATGACTGCGTACGTACGGTACGCGTCTCTGCCAAGACGCGAGCAGCAAGACTGTGCTGCGCGTGTCCAGGATGGTCCAAGCGCGGCTCTCGAGGTGAGCCGGCCGCACCTAGGCCGGCGAACCTCCGCCACGGCGCGTGCCGCGGAGGCTTAACAGACGCCCGGGCACTGCCGGGCGTAGGGACATTCCTCTTTGAAGCGGCAGTTGTTGATGCCCTTGCGTCCCCTGGCAAGGATCTCTTCAAGCTCGCGAATCTTCTTCAGGCTCTCGGTGTCTTCTTCCGCATCCAATGAACGACCTTTGCTAGGACGACTGCTGGGGCGATGGACAGGATCGCGGAGCGGGCGGAACGCTGGCCACAGGATAGACCCGCATGCCCGAGGCGTCAAGCAGTGCCTAGACTGGACCTATGCCCCCGCGTAAGAATCCGGGTACGGCGACCCCACAGCGAACCGGGTTAACCGGCTTCGCCAGCGTCGTCGGGCATGCCCACACCATTGCCGCCCTCCAGGGACAGCGGCGCCTAGGCCGTCTTGCCCATGCCTACTGCCTCATTGGCGAGGAGGGAGTGGGCAAGACGAGCGTGGCCCGGGCCTTGGCGGAAGAGCTGCTGTTGGGGCCCGGCCAGCCGCCCCGGCTCGACGTCCATCCCGATTTCTGGATCGACGATCGCGACGAGGCCATCAGCATCGATGAGATCCGGTTCAAACCGGAGCGGGTAGCCGAGGTCCACGACCAATCGCTGCAGCAATTCCTCAGTCTCAAGCCATTCGTCGCTTCGGCGCGGGTGGCCATCCTGGCCAACGCCGAGCGGATGACCGAAGCCGCCCAGAACTGTTTGC
>DASQRT010000119.1:0-3511 GCA_035642795.1 Nitrospirales bacterium | reverse complement strand
CTAAATTCTGTCCAACTAGAATCCAGGTCCGGCACCGCAGGTAGCCTCATCGGCGCAGGTGTCGGGTGTCTGCATTCATCCATTGGCAGTATTTAGAAAAGGAGAACGCATGGCAAAGAAGGACTGTGTCCGGCTGGCGGCAGCCGGAATTGGCTTTTTAATGGTGATGGCTTTTTCGACAGTTGGAGTGCCGCAGGCGCACGCAAGCTGCGGGTCGGCTGCATGTTTTATGGTTACGGGCGAGGAAGGAGCGGTTCACAGCGAAGGCAGCCTGTCGGTGGGGCTTAGCTATGCGTACACAATTTCCAAACTCGCCGACGGTGTCAGCGGTCGGGTCACGTCGGTGGATCAGGAGGCGCGGCAACTCGTGCTGAATGAGCACTTCGAGAACCGGACGATTGCCGAGATTGTCACGCTGGATATAAACTACGGACTGACCAATAATTTTACACTGGAAGTCCTCGTTCCTCACAAGAGATTAGAGCACACCCATACGGTTGAACTCGGGAACGATAACGGCGGCGCCGGGGTCTACGAGAAGTTCCAGAATGCGGGAATTGGAGACATTCGTCTCAATGGGAAATACGCTGTCCTTCCGACGTTACGGAGCCTGGTCGTGCTCGGGTTCGGCGTGGACCTTCCGACCGGCGACTCCCACGCGACCTCCAATGTCGATCCCACAAAGCTGCAGGAACCCACGCTTCAGCTCGGGCGGCGCTCGTGGGGGATAGTGCCCTCGATCTACCAGTCCTATGAAATCATCCCGCACGTGCTGGACCAGTTCGCCAGTGTCTCTTACCAACATACGTTTACAGGACCCAATTCCTACCGGTTTGGGGATACGTATGTCCTGAGCGGAGGCCTGAACTGGAAGGCGCTCGAGCGTCTCACGTTGACCGGCCAGTTTAACTGGCGGTATGCGGTGCACGACGAGTTTACTGGTTCGTTGGCCAGGGCCCAGGAGCCGAACGATCCGACATTTCCGGCCCCCCCCATTGTGATAGACCCTGAAGTCAAGCGCCGGCCAGTGCCAACTACTGGCTCGACCATGCTCGCGTTCTCGCCGGGCATTTCCGTGCAGGTGCGCCAGAACCTCAGGGCCTATTTCTTTGCCCAAATACCGATTGCGCGGGATTTCAACGGCGGGTTGATCCCAGATGTGGGTTATTTATTCGGTCTGTCAATGCCCATAAACTGATGTATGGTCTACCTATGAAGCGGTGTCTAACCTTGACGGTCATGGGTTTTGTTCTTCTTGGCCTGTTGGGCATGGCGGGGCGCCCACCGTTAGTGGGGAGCCCCGCTCCCGAAATCGTTCTCAAGGATCTTCAGGGCCGAGAGGTCAAGCTTTCGGATCTACACGGCAAAATCGTACTGCTCAATTTCTGGGCAACGTGGTGCAAGCCGTGCAAGGAAGAAATGCCGGCGATGCAGGCCAGTTACGAGAAACTTCGTGACCAGGGGTTTATAGTTTTGGCCGTCAACGAGTTAGAGGACACGGACAAAGTGATCGAGCACATCCGGACGCACGGCCATACATTTCTTGTGGTGATGGACCACGACAACCGTGTGGCCAACCGGTACGGCGTCGTCGGCCTGCCCGCCAGCTTCTTAATTGACCGCCAGGGCATCGTACGGGAACACGTCTTCGGCAGTCTCCTGACGGAGGAGCGGATCATCGAGCTGGTCCGGCGGTACGGCGGAGCGAGCCCTAGCGCTCATCGTTGATTGACATGCCCTGCGGTTGAACCTGCGAGCGGCTTGCGCTAGGATCAGCGCGAAGAGGGCCGGGGGTCATGGATCTGAAGCGCCGCGCGCTGGTGACGATTCTGGTGGTCGGTGTCGGCGTCCTGTCAACTGGAGGCGTGTCCTCGGCGGCCGACGAGGCCAAGAAGTATTACAACCAAGGCATGCAGCAGGCCTCTCAGGGCAAGTACGAGGCGGCAGCAGACGCCTTCCAAAAGGCGATCGAGCTCAATCCGAAGCACGAAGAGGCGCTGTTCGCGCTCGGCGACTTGTATGAGTCCCAAGGGAAGAGCCAGGAGGCCAAGGCACTATTGACGCGGCTGGTCAAGCTCAAGCCGGACCACGCTGATGCCTACTACCTGCTGGGGACGATGGCTGAGAAGGCGAACAACCCGGCCGAGGCAGAACAGGCTTACAGGAAAGCCATCGCAGCCCGGCAGGATTTCGTGGATGCACACTACAACCTCGGATATGTCCTGAAGTCGAAGGGTGAACTGGAGCCGGCGGCGCAGGAGTTCAGGACGACGGTCAAGCTCAAGCCGGACTACGCCGAGGCCTATATGAATCTTGGGGTCGTGTACGCTCAGCAGCATAAGTTCGACGAGGCCGAGCAGGCGTACGAGGAGGCCATCCGGCTGAAGCCGACGATGACCGAGGCCTATTACAACCTGGGGGTGTTCTACGAGTTCCACATGCGGGACAACGCGCGGGCGCTCGTGACGTACAAGAAGTATTTGGAGTTGGGTGGGAAAGATGAGCGGGTCCAGCGCATTGTGCGGGAGGTGAAGCGATGAGGCCGTCCGCGTGGACGGCAGCGCTGCACCGGGAATTCGGCCTGCCGGTCGCGCTGTCCGTGGCGCTCCATGGCCTGGTGGGGATCGCCTTGGGCTCGTTCACGCTTTCGACTCAGGTGATGCCCACGCAGCCGGAGGAACTGAAGGTAGACCTCGTGTCGCTCGAACCAGCACCGCCCGCACTGCCAGCGGCCCTGGCCCCGACTGCGCCTAACCAGCCGGTCGAGCAGGCCGCGGAGCCTGCGCCGAGTTTTCGCAATGTCCCGCGGGTGCTCACGCCTGCGGCGACTCCGGCAGCAGCGTTCCCCGAGACGGTCGCGTTCTCCGCGCCGGAGCCGTCGGAGCCGCCGCTCTCGCTGAGTGAGAGCATGGTGACAGTGCCTCTCAGCCGCCCTCTCCTCATCGCCACGTCCGATTCGGCTCGGCTGCTTCGAGACACCACGGCAGAAGCGGGCTCCGTCCGATCGAAAGTGCGGTTCGGGTATTACCCGCGCCCGGAATATCCACGGGCGGCACGCGAGGCAGGCTGGGAGGGAACGACTGTCTTACAAGTATTGGTCCTGCCAGACGGGACCACCGGATCGGTCACGCTCCATAAGACGTCCGGTTATGCGGTCTTGGACGAGGCGGCCCTCACCTCCGTCAAGACCTGGCGGTTCGTCCCGGCCATGGACGGCAATTTTCCGATTAAAAGCGTGGTGCGCCTGCCGATCCGCTTCAATCTGAAAGCGGCCAGCTAACTTGCCAGATACACCTTTCGCCGTTACGGCTTAAGCTGGCTCGCGATTTCGGACAGGTCCTTCGGATACAGCGCGATCTCAATGCGGCGATTTGCCGTGCGTCCTTCCTCCGCGTCGTTGCTGACCAACGGCCTTGTGTCGGCATACCCAACAGCTGATAGGTTAGCCCGGTCCACCCCGCCTTCCTCTATCAGATAGCGAACCACGCTGGTGGCGCGGGCCGTGGACAAC
>DASQRT010000118.1:0-9262 GCA_035642795.1 Nitrospirales bacterium | reverse complement strand
GTCCCAGATTTCAGAGATACGACGATTGGATTTCGCTGTGCCAGGAGTGGGTCGGAAGGCCTTACCCAGAGGGGTGATAGAACGAGCCAACCCTACAATAAATCAAAATAATAGATCAACAGGAACACGGCTAGAATAATGTTGACAACCATACCAGCCAAAACTATAATATCAAACAATCTAGGGTCTTTGCCCATGAGGCGTGCCCCTTTATTAAAACGGGATTTTGAGTAGCATAATCCCTGATGAGTTGTCAAGGAAGAGAACGAACTAATCGGTTTGTTTTTAAAACTTAATTCCATGAGGTGGTTATGGCAGAAGTAGCGTACGAGTTGACTGCTCGTCCGAAGGACCCTGCGTGGAAGTTCAGGCTTGGAAAGTTCATGTTTTATGTCACCTGCGCGCTCGGTATCTGGTTTTTCTACTGGTTTGCGGCGATTCAGTGTCCGTGCTGATGGTTGTTATAGTTAGCGCTAGCCGATGATTAACAAGCGAGGTTGGTCTAGGATTTTCTAAGGTTAGCTGGAGGAGAAATAAATGGCGGGACAAGGTAGTCAGATTACTACGGGGATGAAGATCGCCATCGCAGTTATTTCGTTAATCCTGGCTACAGGCTATTTTACGTTCTTGGATTGGGGCGCCATGAAGATTCAAGGGCTGGACTATTTCTACATGTTCCGGAAATAAGGATCAACATGATAAATACATGGATCTCTTGGTGTCTTGCGTGCCTGTCCTCGAAAGGCACGAGAGATCGTGATTGTCAGTGCGAAGGAGGTACGTCATGGCTACCGTGACAAAGCAAGCCCGAAAGAAAATTTGGGCTTTCTTGGCGCTAGGGACGTTTGTGGGGCTTTTGCTGTTGCCCTTGTTCCTGTCGCTTCCGGCTGGCGCAGGTGACTCACCAGCACCGGCGGCTTCGACGGCGACGCCAGCAGCCTCGTCTGCTGATGCGAAGCCGGTCGAGAAATCCCGGGATGTCTGGTATAAGAATGAGGGGCCGGTGGTCGGGGCGCCTGCGCCCAAGACGACCGACAGCCCGAAGGACTACCCGCGGTACAACTTTGAGAGTCGGGTCATACTGTGGGTGGCACTTCAGCAGCATCTCTACTACGGAAGTTTTGTGTTGGCAGTCCCGATCTTCTGCATGATTGTGGAGTATCTGGGGGTCATCACCAAGGACAAGGCCCTTTCCCGGAAATACGACCAACTCGCTTATAACTTCGTGAAGATCAGCCTGACGGCCTACTCGATCACCGCGCTCTTAGGTGGGATTGTCATCTTCACCTTCCTCACCCTCTATCCCACTTTCTTCGGATATCTTTCCAGCATCTTCCGGCCGGTGATGGCTACATACGCGCTGCTCTTCATAGCGGAGAGCGGCACGCTCTATATCTACTACTATGCCTGGGACAAGATGCTAGAGGGGTTCCTGAAGTGGATCCATGTCGCCATGTCGGTGATCCTGAACGTGATCGGAACCGTCCTCATGATGCTAGCCAACTCCTGGATCGCGTTCATGCAGTCGCCGGCCGGCGTGGATGCTGACGGACGGTATCTGGGCAACGTCTGGCAAGTCATCCATACAACACTCTGGAATCCTATTAACGTGCATCGCCTTCTCGGAAATATGGCGTTCGGCGGTGGCGTGGTCGCGGCGTACGCGGCCTATCAGTTCCTCACAGCCAAGAGCGATGAGGAGCGGGCCCATTATGACTGGATGGGCTATGTGGCGGTGTTTATCGGGATCTGCTTCTTGATCCCGCTCCCCTTCGCCGGTTACTGGCTCATGCGTGAAGTGTACGCGTACCGGCAACAGATGGGGATTACGCTGATGGGCGGCCTCCTGGCCTGGCTCTTCATCATTCAGGCGGTGATGATCGGGGCGCTCTTCCTGACCGCAAACTACTACCTCTGGCAGGGCATGGATCGGATGCCCGGGGCCGAACGCTATCAGAAGTACATCAAGTACATGGTGTTCGTGCTCATCATGTGCTTCATCGTGTGGCTCACGCCGCACACGATGGTGATGACCCCGGCCGAGCTGAAGGCCATGGGCGGTCAGCAGCATCCGGTGCTGGGGAACTACGGAGTCATGTCCGCCAAGAATGGGGCCATCAACACCATCATCACCACGACAGTGTTGAGCTTCATCATTTATCAACGGGCGAACAAGGTCCCGACGGTGAAATGGGCCCCTTACGGGAACGCCTTCCTATTCGGACTGTTCACGATGGCCTATGTCAACATCATCTGGCTGGCCATTTACGGGTACTACATCCCTGCCAATGTGCGAGTAGGTCTCTCCGTACCACAGGTGGCCTCGACCTTGTCATGTCTGTTCATTGGAGTGATCCTTAACTCGATAATGTTGAAGGGGGCCAAGGATGTGGGACCGATTGTGTGGGGACAGATCTCGGTCCGTGGGCAGTACGCCCTCATCATGCTGGCCACATCCTTTACCTGGATGATGGGGCTCATGGGCTACATCCGGTCGTCCGTGCGGTTGTTCTGGCACGTCAATGAGATCATGCGGGACAACTCGCCGTGGGCCTTTACCCACACTATTGGGTTTGGCGCGAACATGATATCGTTCAACGTGTTGTTCTTCTGGGTAACGATCCTGTTCGTGTTCTGGCTCGGTTCGTTGGGTGTCAAGAAGGCTCCGGCCACAGCCCCTGTTGGGCAGAAGGTTCCGGCCCCGGCTGGGAGCCGCTAAGTCTTAACAGATCGAGTAGAATCGCTTACATAGTGATTGAATAAGCTCCGCCGTGAGGGGAAAGCCCCTCGCGGCGGGCCTCTCTCGATGGAGGAGTGAATGTTTACTGGTAAGGTGTTGAGTGGCGTAACTGCGGCGGTCATTTTTGGAGCCATGGGGACGATTTTTTACTTCCTGCCTGAATCCGGGGCTGCCCAGTTGATGCGAAAGGCTTTTCACCTGGGATGGCCGGGCGGCCTTGTGATCGTCGCTCTGATGTTGTATTTCCAGTTCGGTCGGAAGAAAGACCCGCGTCATAACGAGCTCGTGTTCAAGAGCGTGATCGGGCTTCTCGGCTACTCGATGCTCTTTATCGCGATCGCCAACTACGCCACGAACTTCAACGATGAAAGCCCCGGCGTCCCTGGCGAGCCGCGGTTCCTCCCAGTCTCGCTCGTCATGTTTACGGTTTCCTGCTTTATGATGGCCATGTATTTCAAGGGCGTGCGGGTCCTTCTCCAGATCGGCGGCTTCATGTTCTTTGTGGCAGCCTGTCTGGCCGGCTTCGGGAACTGGCTGCCTCAGGTGAAAGCCGATCCGCCTCCAGTCGAGGAGAAAACCGCAGATGTCCGTCAGATGTCGGTGCAAGAACGCGCGGACCTTGGCGAGAAGATCATCTTCGGCGCAGTTGGAGCCAGTGGTACCCAAGGGGCAATCGGCAAAGGGCAATGTCCGCTTTGCCACGGTTTCCAGAAGGGTTTCCTGAGCGAACGGGCGCCTAACCTGTTCGGGGTTCCGACGCGTGCGTTGGAACGGCTCAAGGATCCTCGCTATAGCCAGGCCGACCCCAGCAAGCGAGACACGGTCCAGAAAGAGGCGTGTCCGGGGTGCGGGACAGCTCAGACGGCGGAGGAATATATCGCGGAATCGCACGCATGCCCTAACTGTTTTGTGGTAGCGGGCTTCGGAGTGAAGGGGTCTAACGATAGAGAGAGCCCCATGCCGGCGATCCACAAGCCGCCGATTGCGCTCAATTTCGATGAGTTCATCGCCGTTGACACGTGGCTCTTTGCTCGTGAAGGGATGGAACCGCCCACGCCGGAAGAGATCGAGAATGCGTATAAGAAGTTCATTCCGGAATCAGAACGGCCCAAGACGGCAGGCGCTCCTGGGGCAGCTCCAGCAGGTCCAGCGCCTGGCGCCCCGGTCGTGACAGGCGATGAGCCGGTCAATGAGATCTTCATCAAGGCGTTGTGCTTCGCGTGCCATACGATTCCGGGGATTCCCGGAGCGGTCGGTGCCGTGGGGCCTAAGCTCGTGGAAAAGACGAATGCGCCGAAACGTCTGAAGGATCCGAATTACAAGGGTAACGCCACGACGGTCAGGGAATACATCATGGAGTCGATTCTCACTCCAAGTAAATATGTGGTGCCCGGCTTCCCGGACAACATCATGCCGAAGGACTTCGGGAAGAAACTCAATGCCGCGGCGATCAATAAGGTCATCAACTATCTTTCGCAGTTGGAAGAAGGGAAGAATCCGCCGAAAATCGAGTAGGCGGCAAAAGGGTCCTGATCTGACCGCGTATAAGATTTTAGGAGATCAGCCATGAGCGCATTATTCCCGAGATTTGTTGAGGGCTACATGCCCATGCAGATGCTAGGCGAAGTGGGGCTGCAAATACTGCTGTTTATTTGGATCTTCTATTTTCTGAATAAGAAGATGGGGATCAAGGTCAATAAGCTGGCGCAAGCCACGGGCTTGTTTGTGTACTCCATCCTCTATTTCAGGTATCGGATCTATCCGCCCCTGCCCTACAGCGTCATAGCCATCTACGAGACCAATGTTCTGATCGGGCTCTTCATGTGGGTGTCTTCCACCGAAGAGTCCTGGCAGGACTTCCGCAAGCCCCTTATCGACGTTGCCGACGGGAAGACTCCGACCGCTCGGATCATCCGAGCGGTTTCCGTCGTGCTGCTGCCCTTCGTGGTCGGCTTCATGGGCTGGAACAACATGAAGCCGAGCATAGATGAGCCGATCGAGCTACGCACCGTGCACCCTGCGCCCCCTGCAAGCACCAAGGTGCACGGCAAGACCTTCGTCCTCCAGACCGCGAGCAACCCGTACCGGGTGGATGACGACGGGAAATACTCCGATATAGTCCAGAAGAAATACATTGACGGCAATCCATGGGACGAGAAGGCACCCCAATACTTGCAATACGTTCGGGAAGGTGGGCAGATCTTCTTCCAGAACTGCCACTTCTGCCACGGTGATAATCTGAACGGCAGGGGTATGTTTGCCTTCGCCTTCAATCCGATTCCTGCGAATTTTACGGACGCCGGGACCATCGCGCAGCTCCAGGAAACCTTCGTGTTCTGGCGCGTGTCGAAGGGCGGAATCGGCCTTCCCCGTGAAGCCTTCCCGTGGGCGTCCGTGATGCCGCCGTGGGAACAGCACCTGACGATCGATGAGATTTGGAAGGTCATCCTTTTTGAATACTGGCATACAGGCTATTATCCAAGGACGTGGGATTAATTTATCCTTACCAACTTAGGGGTGTAGAGCGATGAACCGTTATCTCTCCAAAGTGACGCGGAAAGGGCTCATGATCGCCATCTTGGCGGTCGCCGTCGGGTTGGGAGCCGGAGTCGCCGTTCTCTGGACGAACGGCGATGTGAAGGCCGATAGCGGATTGTCTCCTGGATTTATTAAGGGGACCAACCCTTCCAAGCCGGACCCCAAGATGATCGAAGAAGGGAAGAAGATTTATTTCCGGAAGTGCGTCTGGTGCCATGGGGTGGATGGGGCGGGTGATGGCCCTGGCGCCGATCGGCTCTGGCCAAGGCCGCGCAACTTCACCCAGGGCACCTTTAAGATCCGGCACACGGCTAGCGGAGAGTTACCGCTGTTTGATCCCACGAAGCCCATCCCTGGCCAGAACGATCTCTTCGAGACGGTCACCCACGGCTTGCCGGGTTCAGCCATGCCACCTTGGGATGGCATCCTGACCGAGCAGCAGCGCTTGCAGGTCCTGTCGTTCGTGACGACCCAGCTCGTGAAGGATCGGAAGTTCGACGACAAGACCGAGACCTTCAGCATCCTGGACATCAATAACAAGGATGCCTTGAAGCCGGTTCCCTACAGTAAAGAGAGCATTCAAAAAGGCGCCAACCTCTTTGTCGAGAAGAAGTGCATTGAGTGCCACGGGGCGGAGGGCCGAGGCGATGGAAACCCCTTTAATCTTAAGGATGACTGGGGGTTCCCTATCCAACCGGCGAACATGCACAAGTGTTGGAATTTCCGGGGGAGCAGAGAAGATCCGTACAACGTGAAGAACATCTTCCGGACCTTCTCGACCGGTGTGAACGGGACTCCTATGCCCTCGTTCGCCGACAACACCACGGTTGAGGAGCGGTGGCACATCGCCAACTTTGTCAATTCGGTCTGCGAGCGTGAAAAAGAAGGCGATCCCTTCTCGCCGCTGCTTCAGATGGATCCGCAGACGGCTAAGCCGAAAACCAATTTCGTCGTGCCTTCCGCTCCCATCGAAGGAGAAATTCCCGCGGATCCCAATGACAAGAAATGGCAGGATCGGCCTCGGCGGATCATCGGGATGGGTGGACAAATCACCCACAAGCCGCGGAACTTTGTCAACCGGATCGACGATCTCTGGATACAGTCCATGTACAACAAGAACGAGATTGCTTTCCTCTTCCGGTGGGACGACCGGACGAAGAGCCAGGTCGAGCCGGGCGTCACCGTGGTGCCCATTGAGGAAGCGCCGCCTGTGGCCGGAGAGGCAAACTCGATCGCGGCTAAGCAGAATACCTACACGGTGTACAACGACGCCGTGGCTATTCAGTTTCCGGCGAAATGGCAGGAGTATGCGCCCCCGGAGAAGCCGCGCTACCTGCATGGGGAAGAGAAGCGCCACGTCGATCTTTGGAAGTGGGAGGCCGACGGGACGTTGAAGGCCTATACCGGCTCAGGGTGGGACAAACCGCTCGAGGACAGGCCGGGGGCGACCGAGATGCTGAAGCTGGTCAAGGGCGAGTTCAATGACGGACGGTGGACCGTTCTCATGAAGCGCCCCCTGCACACAGATGATAAGGAGGCGGATGTTCAGTTTGAAACGGGCAAGTACATTCCAACCGTCTTCTTCGCCTGGGACGGCCATAACGGCGACGCTGGGCTGAAGATGGCGGTGTCGGCCTTCTACTACACCATCCTGGAGCCGCCGGTTCCCATTGAGGCCAAGGTGTATCCGATCTTGATGGCAGTGGGCATGATCATCGCGGAAGGGTGGATCCTCCGCCGGCGGGCCACCAAAAGAGAAACGATGAAGAAGAAATGATGAGCCGAGCTGCCCGGTAACGGGTGGGTGCGGATTCAAAGGGGGGTGGGCCGGCCCACCCCCCTTTTTTATTTCACTGAGGAAGGCGTGAGCTCGTGACTGGACTGATCATCGCAGGGGGAAAGAGCCTCCGGCTTGGCATCGACAAACGCTTTCTTGAGATCGGTGGGCGTTCCTGCATCCAGCGGGTCATCGATGCCTACCAGGGTCTCTTCAAGGAAATTCTGATTGTCGTGGATGCGACGGAACCTTTCATGTCGCTGGGGGTCAAGGTCGTCGTGGACCTCATTCCGGGGCGCGCCACCCTCGGCGGGTTGTACACGGGTCTACATTTCGCCTCGCATGACCGGGTCTTCGCCGCCGCGAGCGACATGCCGTGGCTCTCGCCCGCCGCGATCCGCGTAGTCCTCGACCAGGCCCTGTCCGGCGACATCGTCATTCCGGACCTGGCTGGGAAACTCCAGCCCATGCATGCCGTGTACGCGAAAACCTGCCTGCCGGTCATTCGCTCCATGGTCGAGACCGGCCACCTGAAGGTGCAGGACCTCTGCATGAGTCCGGAGCTCCGGGCGCATCGGATTCCGGAGGCCGCCTTCAGGGACGTGGATCCTGAGCTGCGCTCGTTTTTCAACATCAACACGCCTGAGGATCTCGCCCAGGCGAAAAAATGGACCGAGACTTAACCCGTCAAATCCTTGCGATGTGCGATCGTTTATGTTAGATTGCAGCCCACTTTGGCGGCCCTCGGGGGGTTCTCGAGGGCCGCAGTTGTATGGGGTGTATCGTCGATGTCGGTGGGGGTTGTGAGGGAGACAGTCCTCTCCACGTTACGGGAGGCTCTCGAAGACGCGCGGGCGTCGGGTGATCTGAAACTCACCACCTTACCCGCTCTGGTGCTTGACGTCCCGAAAAAGACTGCTTGGGGCGATCTCGCCACCACCGTGGCCATGAACCTGTCGGCCACGGAGCATCGGGATTCCCGGGAGATCGCCGAGATCATCGCCGGGCGCTTGCGCTCACACTCGGAAGTGCTGGAGCGCATTGAGGTGGCACCCCCCGGCTACATCAATCTGACGGTCAAGCGGAAGCTATGGTTCCGTGTCCTGGCGGAGATCGAAGCGCAGGCGGAGCAGTACGGACGGTCGTCGCTCGGGCTGGGCCAGCGCGTGCTGCTGGAGTTCGTGAGCGCCAACCCCACGGGGCCCTTGCATGTGGGGCACGGACGGGGCGCCGCCGTCGGCGGAGCGCTCGCCAACTTGCTCCGCTGCGCGGGCTACGAGGTAAGCACCGAGTACTATATCAATGATGCCGGCCGGCAGATGACCCTTATGGCTATGTCGGCTAATTCCAGTTACGAAATTCTGCTAGGCGACCAGTTATCGGGAGAGCCTGTGCCATTTCCCAAGGATGGCTATCGGGGAGCTTATGTCAATGTACTGGCCAAGAAGTTGTACGAGGAACAAGCGCGCAGTGGGCGGGGATTTGTTAGGCTCGATCTTAATTATATATCCGACTGGGCATGCAAACAGATTTTGGACGATATCAAGGTCGATCTCAAGGCATTCGATCTCAGCTTTGATCGGTGGTTCAGTGAAAAATCGCTCTTCACTTCGGGTGCTGTGAACCAAGCACTTGAATGGTTGCAAAGGCAGGGGCATCTTTTCGAACAAGACGGTGCCCTATGGTTTCGGTCCACAGCCTTCGGTGACGACAAGGATCGCGTGGTCCGGAAACAGGACGGCGAGTACACCTACCTCGCTTCCGACATCGCTTATCATCGGGACAAGCTGGACCGGGGATACGATCTCCTGATCAATGTTTGGGGCGCCGATCATCACGGCTACATCCCCCGGATGCAGGCGGCAGTCCAGGCCTTCGGCTATCCCAAAGACCGCTTGAGAGTGATCCTGGTGCAGATCGTGAACCTGCTGCGCGGCGGTCGACGCGTGACGATGTCGAAACGGGCTGGCGACCTGATCACGCTGCGGGAAGTCGTGGAGGAAGTCGGAGCGGATGCGGCCAAGTTCATCTTCCTAACCCGGCGGGCCGACAGCCAGTTGGATTTTGACCTGGAGGTTGCAAAACAACAGTCCGCCGAGAATCCCGTCTACTACGTGCAGTACGCGCATGCACGGGTCGCTAGTCTTTTCCGGGTCGCCGCCGAGCGGGGCGTTCCTGTACAGCGCACGAACGAGGTGGACTGGAGC
>DASQRT010000117.1:0-11523 GCA_035642795.1 Nitrospirales bacterium | reverse complement strand
CGAAGCCGATTCCTCGGATGGCGCCCTGTTTGCGGAGACCATGCAGCGGCTCTTCGATCTTGAAAAGGAGCTGGAGGGTCTCGCCAAAGCACAACCGAGCGAACAGGAGCGCGGATGAGCGACACGCCCCGTCCCCGCGTCTTTACCTGCCCCTACTGTAAGGAGTCGTAGTTGGGAGGACCGCACGAGCAGTTGCCCGATTGCCCCCACTGCGGACACGACTATCGGAGTCGGGAAGGCTTCAGGCTCGATCTTCTCTTTCTGATGGTTCTGATCGTCGCCATGGTCGGATTCCTGTTGCTTTCGTCCAATTACAGGAGTGGGGGAGCAGGGTCGTCACAATCCCAGACGGTCCAAGAGGACCGACCGGAGAAGCTCCCGGGTCGGTAGCAAGGAGGTCGAGAAGTACCCGATGTCGCAGGCGGTTCGAGAGCTGGTAATCGGCACCCGCGGCAGCAAGTTGGCCCTCTGGCAGGCCGAGTGGGTGTATGCGCGCTTGCGTGAACTGGAGCCTGCCCTCGCAGTATCGCTTAAGAGGATCAAGACGACCGGAGACAAGATCCTCGACACGCCGTTGGCCACCATCGGGGGCAAGGGACTTTTCATCAAGGAAATTGAAGACGCCCTGTTGCGCAGCGAGATTGATCTGGCCGTGCACAGCATGAAGGATGTCCCGACGCGTCTGCCGGTTGGGTTGGAGATCCTGGCGATTCCGGAACGGGAAGATCCACGGGATGTCCTCATCACGCTCAACAAGGTGCCCCTTGCGCGGCTCGTGCCGGGATCCCGGATCGGGACCAGCAGCCTGCGACGTCAGGCGCAGCTCCTGCACTACCGCCCCGATCTGTCCATCCAGATCTTGCGGGGCAACCTGGATACTCGGCTGTGGAAGCTCGAAGCTGGCGAGTATGACGGGATCATCCTTGCGGCGGCGGGTATCACGCGGTTGGGCTGGACCGATCGCGTGACCGAATACCTGTCGCCGGACGTCTGCCTGCCGGCCATCGGGCAGGGCGCCTTGGCGCTTGAAGGCCGTGCGGATGACGGATTCGTGCGGGAGGTGGTCGTGAGGTTGGATCACCATCCGACCCGAACGGCAGTGACAGCCGAACGGGCCCTCCTGGAGCGGTTGGAAGGCGGGTGTCAGGTCCCCATTGCGGGGCACGCCGCGATCACGAACGGCACCTTGACACTGAACGCGCTCATTGCCGGAGTGAATGGGCGTCGCCTGCTGCGTGACTCGCTCCAAGGCCCCATGCGCGATGCGCATCGGCTCGGCGTCCAACTGGCGGAACGATTGCTCGCGCACGGGGGCGACGAGATCCTACAGGAGATCTACGGAAGGGCCTGATGAAGACCGGCATAGTCTATCTGGTGGGTGCAGGACCAGGGGACCCGAAGTTGTTGACCCTTCGCGGGAAGGAATGCCTGGAGCTGGCCGAGGTGGTCATCTACGATTATCTCGCCAACCCGGCGCTGCTGGAGCACGTGCGGCCCGAGGCCGAGCGGATCTACGTGGGCCGGCGTGGTCGCGGAGAATACGGCGATCAAACGGAAATTAATCGGCTGATGATCGACCGCGCGCGGGTCGGTAAGATCGTGGTGCGATTGAAAGGGGGCGATCCCTTCGTGTTCGGCCGCGGTGGAGAGGAGGCCGAGGCGGTCGCAGAGGCCGGAATTCCCTTTGAGGTGGTGCCGGGCGTCACCTCGGCTGTCGCGGCCCCGGCCTATGCCGGCATCCCGGTCACGCATCGCACGCTGGCCTCGAGCGTCGCCTTGGTCACTGGCCACGAAGATCCGCTGAAGCCGTCGCCGAAGGTCGAATGGGACCGCTTGGCCTCGACGGGCGGTACGGTCGTCTTCTTGATGGGGATGAAAAATCTGCCGGCGATCGTCGCACACCTGACCGCGTCCGGCCGTCCAGCGACCACCCCGGTAGCCTTGATCCGGTGGGGCACGCGAGCCGAGCAGCGCACCGTAATCGGGACCCTGGCGGACATCGTGCGGAAAGCGGACGAGGCGAGGCTGGAGCCCCCCACGGTCATCGTGGTGGGCGAGGTCGTGCGGTTGCGCGAGAAGCTCAACTGGTTCGAGTCCCGGCCGCTGTTCGGCACGACGGTGCTCGTCACGCGTCCCCGCGAACAGGCGGGAGAATTCGCCGACCTGTTGGCTGGCTATGGCGCCCGCGTCCTCACCATGCCGACGATTGCGATCGTCCATCCAGCCGACTGGGGCCCGCTCGATCGGGCGATCGGCGACCTCGCGCGGTACGCCTGGGTGATCTTTACCAGCGTCAATGGCGTGCGGTTTTTCTTCGACCGGTTGCGCGCCCTCGGTCGGGACGCGCGTGCATTGGGACGCGCACGGTTCTGTGCAATCGGACCGAGGACAGCCGAGGCTTTGGCAGAGCAGGGATTCAAGGCTGACTTGGTTCCCGAAGAGTACCAGGCGGAAGGGGTGCTGGAGGCGATCAAAAAGGAAGACGTGAAGGGCGTCCAGATCCTCATTCCGCGCGCCGAGGTGGCGCGGGACCTCCTGCCGGAGGAACTGCGAGCCCGAGGAGCCGACGTTACGGTGGCAGTCGCTTACCGCACTGTCCGTCCGGAAGCGGATGGGGAGGCGTTGAAGGAGCGGCTCCGCCGTCGTGAGATCGGCGTGGTCACATTTACGAGTTCGTCCTCGGTCCGCAACTATGTCGAACTGTTCTCCGACCGGGCCGAAGCGTCCTCCTTGACGGCGAACGCGGTCGTGGCCTGCATCGGTCCGATTACGGCAGAGACCGCGGAGTCTTACGGGCTCAAGGTGGAGGTCCAGGCCAAGGAGAATACCATTCTGGCGCTGGCGGAGGCCATCGTCGGACATTTTGCGCAGTCATCGTGCGATGCGTGAGTCTTCATTAACTGCACAGGCGGGGAGGAGGGAGCAGCATGGTGCCGGTTAAATCGGTGATGATCCCGGTGGAGAAAATCCGGAGGGCGGATCGGGACACGACAATCAAAGTGGCGGCGGAACAGTTGCGTGACCACAACATCGGGAGTCTATTCATCACGAAGGGGGGCGAGATCATCGGGATCCTGACCGACACGGATATCGTCCGTCGGTGCGTGGCAGGCGGACTTGATCCGGCCAAGGCTACCGTCGAGCAGATCATGTCGGCGCCGGTGCTGATGATCGACGAGAACAAGACGCTCCTAGACGCCAACGATCTCATGGCCCAGTCCCACGTGCGCCATTTGGGCGTCTCCCGCAGCGGAAAGCTCGTGGGCATGATCTCCGTAAGGGACCTCGTGGTCTTCTTGACCAACCTGCCGCGCAAATAGGAGCGCACCCATGCCCTTTCCCCAAGATCGATTGCGCCGCCTGCGGGCGACCGCTGGGTTCCGTCGCATGGTGCGGGAGACGCGGTTGTCGGTGGACAACCTAATCGCGCCCTTTTTCGTCATGGAAGGTCGCGATGTCCGGCAGCCGGTCGGCGCCATGCCAGGACAGTGGCGGGCGTCCGTGGATCATCTGATCAAGGACGCGGGGGAGGTGCATGCCTTGGGCGTACCAGCCATCTTGCTATTTGGCATTCCTGCGCGCAAGGACGAGATCGGCAGCGAGGCGTGGGCGCCGGACAGCATCGTGTCGCGCGCGGTCCGCACGGTGAAAGACCGGGTTCCCGACTTGATGGTGATCACCGATGTCTGCGTCGATGAGTACACGACGCACGGCCATTGCGGCATCGTGAAAAACGGCCAGGTCGTGAACGACGAGACGCTGGCCTGCCTGCAGAAGATGGCTCTCAGCCATGCCCGGGCCGGCGCCGACATGGTGGCACCGTCCGATATGATGGATGGCCGCGTCGGCGCGATCCGGCAGGCGTTGGATGGCGAGGGCTTCTCCCATATCCCGATCCTCTCGTATGCCGCCAAATTCGCCTCCTGCCTGTACGCGCCGTTCCGAGAGGCGGCCGACTCCAGCCCGAAGTTCGGGGACCGCCAGTCCTATCAGATGGATCCGGCCAACCTGCGTGAGGCGCTGCGGGAAATTGAATTGGACATCCAGGAGGGGGCCGACATCGTGATGATCAAGCCGGCACTGCCGTATTTGGACGTCGTCCATGCGGCGCGCCAGGCCTTCGACCGGCCGATTGCAGCCTATCAGGTGAGCGGGGAGTACAGCATGATCAAGGCGGCGGCTCAACTCGGGTGGCTGGATGAACGACGGGCCATGCTCGAGACCTTGCTGTCCATCCATCGAGCCGGCGCCGACCTGATCCTGACCTATTTTGCCAAGGAAGCCGCCCGGGCATTGCACGAATGAGGGTGCTGGAGCGCCTCCAGGATTGCGCAGGCCTGCGGTTCCCGATCGTGACCATCGGCAATTTCGATGGTGTGCATGTCGGGCACCAGGCCGTGTTGAAGTTGGCCAGAGATCGGGTCCGGTTGCAACAAGGCACCGCCGTCGTGCTGACCTTCGAGCCGCACCCCCTCCGAGTGCTGGCGCCAGGCGTAGAACTCAAGTTTCTGAGTGATCCTGATGAGAAGCTGGCCCTCCTCGAAGAAGCCGGCGTGGATATCGTGGTTCGCCTGCCGTTTACTCGTGAGTTCGCTGCGCAGACGCCCGACGAGTTCATGGGTCAGGTTTTGCGGGACGGGCTGGGGACCCGGGAGTTGTTCGTGGGACAGAATTTCCGGTTCGGCAAAGAGCGGTTGGGGACTATTCAGACCTTGATGGAAGCGGGCCCCCAGCTTGGTTTTACCGTGCACGCCATTTCTCCGGTGGTGCTGGAGGGTGCGCCGGTGAGTTCGACCAGGATTCGCGATCTGGTGCAGGCCGGAGCAATGTCAGAAGCGGCCACCCTGTTGGGACGGCCGTACACGCTGCGGGGAACCGTGATCCATGGGAACCGGCGCGGAGGGGAGTTGGGGTATCCGACGGCGAATCTACTCCCGCCGGAGGGACGCGTGCTCCCGCCGGATGGGGTTTACGCGACCCAACTCATGGCGGACACACAGACGTGGGGCGCGGTGACGTACATCGGCACGCGGCCGACCTTCGAAAAGGGAGTGCGGATGATCGAAACCTATCTCTTGGACGGTGGACGTGACCTCTACGGGTGCCGCGTGACGATCCTGTTTCACGAGCGGCTGCGGGGCGATCAGGCATTCGAATCAGCGGACTGGCTGGCCCGGCAAATCGCGGCCGATGTGGCCCGCACGCGTGAAATCCTGCGAGGGCTAGCCGGCGTGCCGGCCCGGCCGTCGCCATGAAGGGGGAGCGTATGGCGCCCAGGCACGATACCGCTCCTCATCCTGTTTTCCAGCAGGTCGTGTCAGCCATTCGGCGAAAGAAGCTGCTCCGTCACGACGACCGCGTGCTCGTGGCCGTCTCCGGCGGATCCGATTCCGTTTGCCTCGTCATGGTCCTGCACGAAATGCGGCAACGTGGTGTCTTGCCTGGGCTCGACCTGCATGTCGCCCATGTCAATTACGGCTTGCGCGGCGAGGAGTCGGAGAAGGATGAGACGTACGTTCGAGATCTGGGGAAAACGTTGAGCCTGCCCGTGCATGTTGAGCGGGTGCACCTGGTGCCGCGACCGGGCCAGACGTTGCAGAGCCAGGCTCGAGACACGCGCTACGCGTTTTTTGCGCGTGTGCGACGGGAATACGGCCTGACCGCCGTGGCGACTGGCCACACGGCCGATGACCAGGCCGAAACCGTCCTGCTCTGGCTGTTGCGTGGTTCGGGAACGAGTGGCCTGGCCGGCATTCCGGCGCAACGTGACGATGGTATCATTCGGCCACTTCTGGGCGTGACACAGGAACAGGTCCTGGACTATCTAGCCTCGCGGGGGATTGCCTATCGCACGGATGCCTCGAATGCGACGCGGGTCTACCGCCGCAATCGGATCCGGCATGAGATCGTGCCTCTCTTGCGCACGTTCAATCCCCAGATTGTCCAGGGACTGGCCCGTGCGGCCGAGATCTTTGCGGCGGAAGCGGCTCTCCTGGATGATCTCGAGCGGGAACGGTGGAAGGCGGTGGTGAAGGACGTTGCCCCTGGTTGTGTGGTGTTGCAGGGCGAGCGGCTGGTTCTGGAACCACTCGGGCTCCAGCGGCGGCTGATCCGGCGGGCGCTGAGTGTGGTCCGCGGGTCAGCAGCAGGCCTGACCTTTCGACATGTGGAAGATGTACTTGCGCGCGTCGTGGGAGCAGTCCACTGTGGGAAGCTGGATCTGCCCAGCGGGATCGTCGTGGAACGTGACGGAGCCCTCATCACGGTGGGACGGAGCTGTGTGAAGGGACAGGCCAGGGCTGGCGCGGACTGGGCACCCGGGGTGCCGCTGTCGATTCCCGGAAAGGTCCTGCTCGGTAAAGAGGGTCCGCACCTCCTCGCGCTCAAGGGCTGCGACCCTGTCAAAGGCCGAGCAGATGGTCACTCTATGCTCGTCATGGACGCAGGCCGGCTGGGTGATCCGCTGACAGTGCGGAACTGGCGGCCGGGAGACTGGTTTTGCCCATCTGGAATGAAGGGGCATCGCAAGAAGCTACAAGACTTCTTTGTGGATCAGAAAATTCCGCGAAACCAACGCGCCGAAGTTCCGCTGGTGGTAGCGCCGGAGGGGATCGTCTGGGTGGTCGGGTATCGAGGAGATGAGCGGTTCATGGCCGGGAAGGCGACCACCCGTTTCGTGACGCTGAAGCTTGTGAAGGAATAATGATGCCAGGTGTGGAAGGCATCTTCGGTAAACCCATCGTCACCCAGGAAGAGATGCGGACGCGCATCCGGGAACTGGGAAGACAGATCACGACCGATTACGCCCAGAAGGACCTGATCCTGGTCGGGATTCTAAAGGGCGCCTTTGCCTTCTACGCGGACCTGGCTCGGGCGATCCGCCTTCCCCTCCGGGTGGATTTTGTAGTGGTCTCCAGCCACACGGGACGCTCGAAGGCGTCGGGGAAGATCAAGGTGTTGACCGAATTGACGGAGGATGTCGCCGGCCGGGACGTGTTGCTGGTCGAGGATATTGTGGACTCCGGCCGCACCATCCAGCACCTTCGAAAAAAAATCGGCGCCAAGAAGCCGAAGTCGATCAAGGTCTGTGCGCTGCTGAACAAGCCGGCCCGCCGCCAAGTCGACGTGGTGGTAGACTATGTGGGGTTCCATATCCCCAACAAGTTCGTGATCGGATACGGGCTGGATTATCAGCAGAAGTATCGTAACCTTCCCTACCTAGCCGTGCTGGACAAAGTGAGTGAGGAAGGGGAGCCGGTGTAACGGTGGGCGTATTGTGTCCGGCTGGATGGTATGTTAGGATGAACGGGATTCGTGGGGGGTTAGGATGAATTCCCGCGTGAAAAACCTCATCTTCTGGGTCGTCGTCGGCCTGTTCATGATCTTGTTGTTCAACCTCTTTACCTTCCAGGGGCAATCCCCGGACGAGGAGGTCAAGTTCAGCGAGTTTGTGGGTAAGGTCGAGCAGGGCGATGTCCGGGATGTCACCATCCGCGGTAATTACATCAACGGCCTGTTCAAAGACGGGCGGCCGTTCAAGACTTATATGGTCGAATACCCCGATCTGGTCAAGGTGCTCCGGGAACATCACGTCACGATCAACGCCAAGCCGCCGGAAGACAACCCCTGGTACGTCACGCTCCTCGTGACGTGGGGGCCGTTCATCCTGTTCCTGGCGCTCTGGTTTTTTTTGATGCGGCAGATGCAGATCGGCGGCAACAAGGCGCTGTCTTTCGGCCGGAGCCGTGCGAGACTCCTGACGGAAGACCGCAAGAAGGTGACATTTTCCGACGTGGCCGGGATTGATGAGGCCAAGGAAGAAGTCGTCGAGATCATCGAGTTCCTCAAGGACCCGCACAAATTTCAGAAGCTGGGCGGGCGCATTCCGAAGGGCGTCCTGATCGTCGGCCCGCCGGGGACGGGCAAGACTCTGCTGGCCAAAGCGATCGCCGGCGAAGCGGGCGTGCCTTTCTTCAGCATCAGCGGGTCGGACTTCGTGGAGATGTTCGTCGGCGTGGGCGCCTCCCGTGTGCGCGACCTGTTCGAGCAGGGCAAGAAGCACGCGCCGTGCATCATCTTCATCGACGAGATCGACGCCGTCGGCCGGCTGCGTGGCGCTGGCCTGGGGGGCGGTCATGATGAGCGCGAGCAGACGCTCAACCAACTCCTGGTGGAGATGGATGGCTTCGATACGACCGAGGGGGTCATCCTGATCGCCGCCACCAACCGGCCGGATGTGCTCGATCCGGCTCTGCTCAGGCCCGGCCGTTTCGACCGGCAGATTACGGTTAACCGACCGGACGTGCGGGGGCGCGCGGAGATACTCAAAGTTCACACCAAGAAGGTGCCGCTCGCCAAGGACGTAGACCTCGAGGTGATTTCCAGAGGGACGCCCGGTTTCTCGGGGGCCGACCTCGAGAACCTTGTGAACGAGGCGGCGCTGCTGGCGGCGCGATTGAACAAGTCTGCGGTCGAGCTGAAGGACTTCGAGTTCGCCAAAGACAAGGTCCTGATGGGCGTCGAGCGCAAGAGCATGGTCTTGACCGAGCAGGAGAAGAGGACCACGGCTTACCACGAGGCCGGCCATGCGCTCATGGCCAAGCTCCTGCCTGGGACCGATCCGGTCCACAAGGTCACCATCATTCCCAGAGGGCGGGCGCTTGGGTTGACGATGCAATTGCCGGTGGACGACCGGCACAGCTACTCGAAGGAGTTTCTGTACAACAACCTGGCCATTCTGATGGGCGGGCGGGTCGCCGAGGAACTGGTGTTCAAACAAATTACGACCGGAGCCGGCAACGATATCGAGCGGGCGACCGATCTGGCCCGGAAGATGGTCTGCGAGTGGGGCATGAGTGATGAACTGGGGCCTCTGACCTTTGGGAAGAAGGACGAAGAGATCTTCCTCGGACGGGAAATCGCCACGCGGCGGGATTACAGCGAGGAAATCGCCCTCAAGATCGATTCCGAGGTCAAGCGGCTGGTCACCGAAAACTACGAGCGCGCCAAACGCATGCTGCGCGATAACATGGCCGCCTTGAAGGCGCTGGCGGAAGCGCTCCTCGAGAAAGAAGTGCTGGAAGCCGCTGCGATCGACCAGATCATCCAAGGAGCGCTGTCGCAGGAACCCCAAGGGGTGTCCGTCTGACGCCTGTCCCGTCCGCGCGGGACGTCCCCATCTCGCACTGCTCAACCTGCGTGCAACTTTTGCCGGTTTCTGGTGTCTCATAAACCGTAGGACTGTTGTCGATGGACCTCTCCGCGACGCCAATAAGATGGAGGGCGCGAGAGCATACCCTCCCGATCCAGGAACGGGTTTTGATCATGGGGGTGCTGAACGTCACCCCGGATTCGTTCTCCGATGGCGGGCGCTATTTCAGCGTTGAGGCAGCCGTTGCTCGTGCCGAGGAGATCGAAGCGGAAGGAGCCGATCTGCTGGACCTGGGGGGCGAGTCGTCGCGCCCAGGCTCCCAGCCGGTTCCCTTGGACGTTGAGTTGGCCCGTGTCCTGCCGGTGCTCGCCGCCCTGGCCGGTCGGATCAAGATTCCCGTCTCGGTGGATACGACGAAGGCAGAAGTGGCCCGGCGGGCGCTGGACGCCGGCGCGGCGATCATCAACGACATCAGCGCACTGCGGAATGATCCGGATATGGCCGACGTGGTGGCCAAGGCGCAGGCTGGGCTCATCTTCATGCACATGCAGGGAACCCCGGCGACGATGCAGGACCATCCGACGTATACCGCGATTGTGGAAGAGGTCTGCGACTTTCTCCGGTCGCGGGTGGAAGCGGCCGTAGCGGCTGGCATCGAGGTCGAGCGGATTGCCGTCGATCCCGGGTTCGGCTTCGGAAAGACCTTCGACCACAACCTCGCGCTTCTTGGCGGTCTCTCGGCTCTTCGCGCGCTGGATCGCCCGATCGTCATCGGGCCTTCCCGCAAGTCTTTCGTGGGTGGTATTCTGAGGCGTCCGGTGGAGGAACGTGAGTGGGGGACGGCCGCCGCGGTGGCGGTCGGAGTCTTCCAAGGAGCCCATGTGGTCCGCGTTCATTCCGTTGCGCAGATGAGGGATGTGGCCCGCGTGGCGCAGACCCTCCGAGACGCGGTGCAGGCGCCTGCGTGCCGATACTCGTTCAACGTATCGTAGCCGGCAGGCGAGAGGGAAGCAGGGAGAGGAGGCGGTGATGCGTCGGCTGTTCGGGACCGATGGGATCAGAGGCGTCGCCAACGTCGAACCGATGACTAGCGAGACGGCCTCGAAACTTGGCCGGGCGGCGGCGCATGTGTTCAAAACCAGGCCTGGTCGCCATCGCATCGTCATCGGAAAGGACACGCGGCTCTCCGGTTACATGATCGAGTCCGCGCTGACGTCAGGCATCTGCTCGATGGGCGTGGACGTTTTGCTGGTCGGGCCCATGCCGACACCCGCTATCGCGTTTTTGGCGAGAAGCTTGCGGGCCGACGCGGGCGTCATGATCTCAGCCTCCCACAATCCCTATGAAGATAACGGCATCAAATTCTTTTCCCGCGACGGGCTGAAGCTTCCCGACGAAGTCGAGCGACAGATCGAGGAACTGGTCGTTTCGGGGAGCATTGATTCCCTGCGCCCGACGGCGTCCGATATCGGGAAGGCCTTCCGGATTGATGACGCGGAAGGGCGCTACATTGAGTTCGTCAAACGATCCCTGCCTAAGGGGTTTGATCTGGAAGGACTCAAGGTGGTGGTTGACTGCGCGCACGGGGCAGCATACAAGGTGGCGCCCCATATCTATCAGGAGCTCGGGGCGCAGGTGACCGTACTGGGCGACAAGCCCGACGGGATGAACATCAACCGCGAGTGCGGGTCGGTGTCCCCCCGTGTCCTTCAAGACACCGTCAAGGCGGAGGGATCCGCGCTGGGCGTCGCGCACGATGGGGATGCGGATCGGGCCGTCTTCGTCTCCGAAGACGGGCAGATCATGGACGGCGATCAGATCCTGGGCGCGCTGGCCCTGGACTTGAAAAAACACGACCAACTGGCTCGCAAGACGATGGTCACGACCGTCATGAGCAACCTGGGCTTGGAACAGGCGATGGCCAACGCCGGGATCAAGGTAGTCCGGACGGCCGTGGGAGACCGTTACATTCTGGAGCGCATGTTGGCCGAAGACTACAACTTTGGCGGTGAGCAGTCGGGGCACATCATCTTCCTCGACCACAACACCACGGGCGACGGGCTCGTTTCGGCGCTCCAGGTGATGGCCCTGATGCGCCGCACGGAAAAGTCGCTGTCCCAGCTTGCCGAGCAGATCCCGCTGTACCCGCAAACGCTGGTGAATGTTCGCGTCCGTGAGAAGAAAGACTTGTCCGGCATTGCGTCCTTCCAGCAGGCCTTGCGTGCGCATGATGCCTCGTTGAATGGGTGCGGACGCATCCTGGTCCGGTACTCAGGCACGGAGCCGCTGGTGCGCATCATGGTGGAAGCGGAAGACCCTCACCGTGTCCAGGAGATCGCCCAGCATCTGGCCCATGTCCTTCGCACGGAGGT
>DASQRT010000116.1:0-5228 GCA_035642795.1 Nitrospirales bacterium | reverse complement strand
TGGGCATCGAGCAGATGTAGTCCAGCCGGTCGGTGTGCGGGATGATCTGCTGGTAGGCCAGGCCCTCGCACAGCTTCTCCACTCCGCGATGCAGGTACCCCAGGTCCGGCGTGGCCTTCACTATGCGCTCGCCCTCGAGCTCCAGTACCACGCGGAGCACCCCGTGCGTGGCCGGGTGCTGCGGACCCATGTTGAGCAGGAGTTCTTCTTGCCGGCGGACCGACTTGGCGTCTTCGGGCAGCCCTTCAGCTTCCTTCAGGAAAGGGCGGTGCTGTTCTTCGGGGATTTCGCCGGAAGCCACCGTCGACGTGGCCGGCTCGTCAAGGCGTGGCAGGAACGGGAACGAGCTGCGCCAGCCCCGGCCTTCCGTGGGGAAGTCCTTGCGCAGCGGGTGTCCTTCCTCGTAGTCCTCCGGCAGCAGGATGCGGCGCAGGTCCGGATGGCCGGGGAACTTGATGCCCATCAGGTCATAGACCTCGCGCTCGAGGAAATTGGCGCCTTTCCAGACGGCCGTGACCGTCGGAATGGTCGGGTTGTCTTCCGGGACGCGTGCTTTGAGCCGGAGCCGGTGGTTGTGCGGCAGCGACTTGAGCAGGTAGATCATCTCGAACCGGTCCTCGTCTTCCGGGTAGTCCACCGAGAGGATGTCCGAGAGCATGTCGAAGGACATTTCGGGATCGTCGTGTAGGAACCGTGCGATCTCGGGCACGGCCGCCGGCTTGACCTGGGCGACGAGGTCCTTGTAGGGCCCCTCCTCGCGGACTGCGAGCACGGAGTCGGGGAACCGGTCCTTCAGCTTGGTGAGCAGTGGGTGCATGAGGTTATCTGACGAGGACCTTCTCCTTCATGATTTTCTGCTGCAGCTTGATGAGTCCGTCCAGGAGCGCTTCCGGCCGCGGCGGGCAGCCGGGGACGTACACGTCCACCGGCACGATCTGGTCCACCCCCTGCACCACACTGTAGGAATTGTAGTGGTTGCCGGACGTCGCGCAGGAGCCCATGGAGATGACGTAGCGGGGCTCCGGCATCTGGTCATAGATGCGGCGGATGATCGGCGCCATCTTGCGGCAGACGGTCCCGGCCACGATCATCAGGTCTGACTGGCGGGGGGACGCCCGGAAGACCCCCGCCCCGAAGCGGTCGATGTCGTAACGGGACGACACCGTCGCCATCATCTCGATGGCGCAGCAGGCCAGCCCGAATGTCATCGGCCAGAGCGACCCCTTGCGGCACCAGTTGATGGCGGCGTCCAGGGTGGTCGTCACGATGTTGGCGTCCAGCGACCGGTCGATCAGTCCCATTCCAGCGCCCCCTTCTTCCAGGCGTAGAAGTAGCCCACGAGCAGGATCGCGATGAAGACCAGCATCTCGACCAGGGCGAAGAGGCCGAGCTGCTTGAAGATGACGGCCCAGGGGAAGATGAACACCGTCTCGATGTCGAAGATCACGAACAGCATCGCAATAATATAGTACCGCATCGGGATCTTGGTGCGCGCGTCGTGAAAGACCGGTGCGCCGCTCTCGTAAGGCATGAGCTTGGCCTTATAGGGACGCGAGGGCCGGACGAGGTAGCCCGCCAGGATGGAACCGACGCCGAAGGCGGCGGCGATCACCAGGAAGAAGAGGATCGGCAGGTAGTTCTGGACGATCAGATCAGACATCAGGGGGTCACGCTTTCCAGGGGCGAGTCGGGTCGCCGCTCCGGCAGCCGCAGGGCGTCCAGGAAGTACGGCCGTGACCGCAGGCCGTCGAGCTGTGGCACGGACATGCCCTTGTGCTGGATCAAAATCTTGTACGTGGTGCCCATGCCGTCGGGCCGGAGTAGCTCTCGTATCGCGGCCGACTGGGGCGACTCCGGATCCAGGCCGGCGAAGGCCGATTCGATGCCCAGGCCGATCAAGAAATGCAGTTGGTTCGTGAAGCCGGTCACTTCCAGGCCTACGTCCTGTCCGGCTAGGGCCAGGCTCGTGAAGTCCGCGTGCGCTGTCAAGTCCTGCTGGCCGACGCGAACGTACGGCGAGTCGGACACGGTGTGCCGGTAATAGCCGAGTAACGTGCCGGTCTTTCTGGCCGGCGCGAAGAGATCGGCGGCGGCGTGGCCGTAGTCTATGGTCACGACGAGGCCGCGGCGCAAGCGCGTGCCGACTTGCCTCATCCACTCGAGCGCCTGCAGATTGACCTCCGCCTGCTGGCCTACCTCCAGGCTGATTCCGATACGCGCAAAATAGGCTTCCAGGGCAGGTGAAAAGGGTGGCGCTTCGATTTCACTGAAACGGCTCCCGTCCCACCCTACGAAGATTTCCCTCAGGCCCAACGGCCGCTTGACCACGCGGTACACCGGGAACGCGTCCACCAGTTCGTTGGAGAGAAACACGCCCGTGATCGAGTCAGCCGGTACTGCGTCCAAGTCCGGCACCCAGGCGATGCTCATACCCGCGCCCGTGAGTTCGCGCAGGCGCTGTTTCTGCGTTTCGACCATGGCTGGGCTCCGTTCCACCAAGAGGTACCGTAGGCGGGAAAGGAAGTCCGGATTGTCGCGCCGATACGCGTTCAACAGATGTTTGGCGAGGAACCCTTTGCCGGCCCCCATCTCCACGATCGTGAACTCGCCTGACGAAACAATTTCCTCGGCCGCTTGCGCGACCTGCCGGCCGACCAACTCGGCGAAGATGGGATGCACGTCAAGACTCGTGTAGTAGTCCCCCTCGCGTCCGATCCGCGGTCCAGCCGTCATGTAGTAGCCGAATTCAGGGTCGTAGAGCGACGCCTCCATGAAGGCAGCGAAGGAGATGGGGCCTTCCCGCTCGATGCGGGCGACCAGTTTCTGGACAAGACCGGGATGACCGAGTTCCACAGATGCTCCGCTACTGACGTGTGGCAAAATTTCCTGAAAGAGTGAGGGGTTACGATAGCCTAGGTTCTTCGAGTTAGTCAAGCTGAAACTCGTTGTCAGAACAAGGAGTTGGAGCTTCCTCAGGTACCAGAAAGGCCGGGTTTTTATCTACCTGGACGACGCTACTCGGCGACGTGGATCTTGTTGGGGCCCGTTGCCTTGGCTTGGTACATCGCCTCGTCCGCCTTGCGTAAGAGCTCTTCCTTGCTCTGCGCGTGGTCTGGAAAGCCAGCGATCCCGATGCTGGCGGTAAGACGCGCCTTAATCCCTTCCCCGCTCAGGAAGGTGTGGGAGGTGATGGCCTCGTGGAGTCGTTCAGCCACGGCACTGGCCGTGGACACCGTTGTTTCCGGCAGGATCACCACGAACTCGTCGCCGCCGTAACGGGCCAGGATGTCCACGTCGCGGACGCTCTTCACCATGATCTGGGCCAGCTCGGTCAGGCACTGGCTGCCCATCAAGTGGCCGTACTGGTCGTTGATCCTCTTGAAATCGTCGAGGTCGAGAAAGATCAGCGCCATGATGGAGCCATAGCGCCGGCAACGGCGCGCTTCCCGATCCAGCGCCTGTTCCAGGTACCTGGCGTTGTGGAGCTTTGTCAGTTCGTCGGTGACCCCGAGGCTGGCCGCCTGCTCCTGCAGGCCCGCCCGCTCCAGCGCGATCGAGGCCTGCTCGGCCAGATGGGTGAGGAGATGCAGGTCCTGGCGGTCGAAGGGCTTGCCGACTTTGTTCACCATTTCCAGCACCGCGGCGGGACGTTTCCGGCTGAAGATCGGCACGCAGAGGACGGTGCGCGTGACGAAACGGGTCGCCCGGTCGATATCAGGGAGGAAACGACGGTCTTTCCGGGTCTCGTTGACCACGGCGGGCTTGCCGTGCTGGGCGACCCACCCGACGATGCCCTGTCCGGATTTGACGCGAAGGCCTTTGAGCCGTCGGGCCTTGGGGCCGCCGACCATGTCGAAGACCAGCTCGCGGGTGGACGGATCGATCAGGAAGAGCGACCATGCTTCGCACCGGACGAACGCCTTGGCCTTGTCGAAAATCACGCGGAGGACTGCTTTGGGCTCGCGGGCGGAGGCCAGGGCGCGGGTCGTTTCGATCAGGAGGCGCAGCTCGCGCACCAGCGCGAGGGTCCGGCCCTGCGTGCCGGAAGGCGGCTTGCGCGGCGGGCTTCGGTGGGTGCGGGACTGCGCGGGTGTTGACATAGTGTCGTCGGCGGGCGCTCAGGCCCCGTGGCACTTCTTGTATTTCTTCCCGCTTCCACACGGACACGGGTCGTTCCGCCCGACTTTTTCACCCGTTCGGCGCACGGTCTTGTCGCCATTCCCGCCGCCGGCGTCTTCGCCGCGGTTCAGTTTCAACTGCGGCGGCCGGCGGGGGCGTTCTTGCACCGGGGACGGCTGCTCGCCCTGCACGACCTGGACGCGGAACAGGTGCTCTAACACATCCCGCTCGCACCGGTCCATCATCGCGGCGAACATGTCGAAGGCTTCCCGTTTGTACTCGATCAGCGGGTCCTTCTGGCCGTACCCGCGCAGCCCGATGCCCTCCCGCAGGCTGTCCATGGCGAGCAGGTGGTCTTTCCACAGCGTGTCGATGGTGCGGAGCATGACCATCTTTTCCAGGTACCGCAGAAGGTCCCGGCCGAGTTCACGCTCTTTGGCGGCGTAGGCCTCGTGGATCTTGCGGATCAGTTCCTCGCGCAGGGCCTCGAAGCCCATCTCCTTGAGCTCGGCTACGCTGTCCTTGATATCAATCGAGAACTGCGCGTAGACCGCGTCCGCGAGCCCCTTGAGGTCCCACTCTTCCGCATAGGTCTCCTTGGGGCAGTAGACGTCCAGCAGCGCGTCCAGGACTTCCTCGGCGTCCGCCTTGATGTCCTCGGAGAGGTCCTCGCCACCCAGGATCATCCGCCGGCGCTCGTAGATGACCTCGCGCTGCTTGTTCAGCACGTCGTCGTAATCGAGGAGTTGCTTGCGGATCTCGAAGTGGTGAGCCTCCACCTTCTTCTGGGCGTTCTCGATGGCGCGGGTCACCATCTTGGCCTCGATCGGGACGCCCTCCTCCATGCCGAGCTTGAGCATGATCTTGGAGATGCGGTCGGAGCCGAAGATGCGGAGCAGGTCGTCTTCGAGGGACAGGTAGAAGCGGGATGAGCCGGGGTCGCCCTGGCGGCCGGCGCGGCCGCGGAGCTGGTTGTCGATGCGGCGGCTCTCATGCCGCTCGGTGCCCAGGATGTGCAGGCCGCCGAGGGCGACGACCTCCTTTTTCTCTTCCTCGCATTCGGCCCTGATCTGAGCTAGCAGCGCGGCCTGCCGCTCGGGCGGCATCTC
>DASQRT010000115.1:0-5241 GCA_035642795.1 Nitrospirales bacterium | reverse complement strand
TTCACAAGGTGCTGCTCGAGAAAGGGCCCGACCGCGTCTCCCCGTTCTTCATTCCGATGGTGATCATCAACCTCGCTTCAGGGCAGGTATCGATGCGGATCGGCGCCCGCGGACCCAACTCGTGCGCGGTGACGGCCTGCGCGACCGGCAATCACTGCATCGGCGACGCCTTCCGGATCATCGAGCGAGGAGATGCGGATGTCATGGTCGCCGGCGGGGCGGAAGCCGCGATCACGCCGCTGGGGGTGGCAGGGTTCGCATCGGCCCGGGCGCTCTCGACGCGCAATGACGACCCGGAACGGGCGAGCCGCCCATTCGACAAGGAGCGCGACGGGTTCGTGCTCGGGGAAGGCGCCGGCGTGCTGGTGCTAGAGGAGCTGGAGTCGGCGCGCCGCCGCGGCGCGCGGATCTACGCCGAGATCCTGGGCTACGGCATGACGGCCGACGCCCACCACATCACCGCGCCGCCCGAGGACGGCCACGGGGCGGTCCGGTGCATGCGGCGGGCGTTGGAAGATGCCGGGCTGCCGCCAGACGCGATCGGCTACGTGAACGCACACGCCACCTCAACGATGGCCGACCGCATCGAAACCAGCGCCATTAAGCAGGTCTTCGGCGACCACGCCCGCCGTCTGGCGGTGAGCTCCACGAAATCCATGACTGGGCACCCCTTGGGCGCGGCTGGCGGCGTGGAGGCGGTCTTCAGCGTGCTGGCCATCCACCGCGGGATCCTGCCACCGACCATCAATCAGGAGGTGCCCGATCCCGAGTGCGACCTGGACTATGTCCCCAATGTCGCCCGCCGGGGCGAGGTCCGCGCGGTGCTCTCCAACTCGTTTGGCTTCGGCGGGGTCAACGCCTGCCTGATCTTCTCCCGTTGCACGGCCTAACTGCTCATGCAGACAGACGGGCTGGATGAGATTCAACGCCGGCTCGGGTACAGGTTCCAGCGGTCCCGCCTGCTCCTCGAAGCCCTGACCCACAAGTCCTACCTGAATGAAGCAAAGGATGCCGGCACGGTCGATAACGAGCGGCTGGAGTTTCTGGGCGATGCGGTTCTGGACCTCGTCGTCAGCCAACACCTCCTGACCGCGTTTCCGGATGCCGCCGAGGGCGAGCTCTCGAAGCTCCGGGCTCGACTCGTGAACGAGAAGACTCTGGCCCGGGTGGCACGGCGGATTGGGCTCGGGGAGCTCCTCCGCTTGGGGCGCGGGGAGACGAAGACGCAAGGTCGCAACAAGCCCTCCCTCCTGGCGGACGCGCTGGAGGCGGTCTTCGCCGGGGTGTACCTGGACGGGGGGCTCGACGCGGCGGCAGCGAGCGTCAAGGCGGCGTTTAGCGAGGAGCTGGCCTCGTGTGACCGGTCGCTCCTCGCCAAGGGGGACTTCAAGACCGATCTCCAGGAAGTCTGCCAGCGCGAGTTTGAGATGCTCCCGCATTACCGGACAATCCGGGAGACGGGGCCGGACCATGAGAAACTGTTCGAGGTGGAAATCCTAATCCGGGGTGAGCGGTATGGAGTCGGCGTCGGCAAAAGCAAGAAAGAGGCCGAGCAGGTGGCTGCCAAGCACGCACTTGAGAAATTGAAAAGGGAGAAAAGGGAACCATGCGATACGTATACGGGTTAGCAGCGATCGCTTTATTCGTAATAGTGGGGATTGCGGGAAACGCGTCTGCTGCAGAAGAGAAAAAACCTACAGGAGGGAAAATGGAACCGCACGCGATCATCAAGACGAAGTTCGGAGAAATGGAGATCAAGTTCTTCCCGGATCTGGCGCCCAAGCACGTGGAGAACTTCATTACGCTGGCCAAGTCCGGTTTCTACGATAAGACCCTCTTTCACCGCGTCATTCCGGGATTCATGATCCAGGGCGGAGACCCCAACACGAAAGACCCGAACAAGAAGAGCGAGTACGGGATGGGCGGCCCGAGCCACAAGCTCAAGGCGGAGTTCAACGCCAAGCCCCATAAGCGTGGGATCGTCTCGATGGCGCGGTCCAACAATCCGGACAGCGCCGGCTCGCAGTTCTTCATCGTGGTCAAGGACTCGAACTTCCTCGACCGTCAGTACACGGTCTTCGGGGAGGTCATCCGGGGGATGGAGGTTGCGGACAAGATCGTGAGTGCGCCGCGAGGCCAGAACGACCTACCGAACGAGCGGATCGAGATGACCATCACGATCGTCGAGAAACCGGTCCAGTAACAGGCGGACGCCATGACTCGATGGTGGCAGGTCTGGGTGGCCTCCCTGCTGTGTGGGGCCGGACTGCTCGGTCAGTCCCAGCCTGTCGCAGCCGAGTCTTTCTCCGATAAGCCTGCTGGTGCGGCGTCAGTGATCACTCCATGGAAAGGGCCTGCGCCGCATGTCATCATTGAAACGGATCGCGGGAAGCTCACCCTCGAACTCTATCCGGATGTGGCGCCCCGGACCGTGGCGCGATTCGTAGAACTCGTCCAAAAGGGGTTCTACAACGGCCTGGCTTTCCACCGGGTGGTCCCGAAGTTTCTCATCCAGGGCGGGGATCCTGCGGGCAACGGGACGGGCGGATCCGGCCTGCCGATCCCGGCGGAGTTCAGCGAGAAGAAGCACGGCACTGGGACGGTGGGCATGGCTCGCCTGCGCGATCCGGACAGCGCCGACAGCCAGTTCTATATCTGCCTGGAGCCGCAGCCGTTCATAGACGGCAAGTACACGGTCTTCGGGCAGGTCGTGGACGGCCTGGACGTCTTGCCCAAGATACAAGAGGGTGACGTGATGCGGAAGGTGAGTCTGAAGTAGGGGCGGTTCGCGAACCGCCCCTACGAATGTTTGTGGCCGTGGTGTTCGTGATCGTGCGTGTGTGCGGGCGCGCCGGGGAGCACGATGCGGCTCTTCTCCCGCTGAGCCTGCGCTTTGGCCGCCGCAGCGATGTCCTCCTCGCCGGCCAGCACGATGCGCGGCTGGTCGGTGTCCTGTCGTTTCACGTATTCGGCCACCTCAGGATGGTCCATCGTGAGACAGCCGATGAGGCCGGTGATGAACCGGTTGGAGCGGAGCCCCGTTCCCGAAAACTCATTGCCGAGCTTGATCGCCAGGTCCACGATCTGCTGGGCCTGCGTCTGATCGACCTTTTCCTTCTCCAGGAACGCCTTGAACTCCTTGTGCAGGTACTGGGAGAACGCCGGCACGGTGGGCGCCGGGAAATGGATGGGGCTCAAGAGCCGCCGGATGAACTCCAAGGCCGCGATGACCTCGCCGTCCAGCCCGGACGGTTTGTTGTGGAAATAGCTGAAGCACACGATCTCGATGAGGTTGAACAGCCCGGCGGCCTTCTCTCCGCCGATCTCGAAGACCTCCCGATAGACCCGCCGCCGGTCCTGGCGAAAGAGCTCGCCGACGCGCTGCCGCTGGTAGTCCGTGCCGGCTTCGAGATAGGGGCAGTCCGCCGGGCAATTTATTTTGGTGAGGCGGTTCTCCCCGCAGCAGGTCGAGCAGATCAGGCCGCTCAAGGCGGGACAGCTCCGCTTTCCCTTTCTTGTATGGCAATAGACACAGGTGGTGGCCATGGTCGGGGCCTCAGCGCTTGCGCTCCCGACCCAGGCCGTTCATTTCCGCCACGTTCCCGGAGCGGTACGGGACCAGGATCAGGTGGTTTTTCCGGTCGATGCCCAGGCTCGCGGGCGTGGTGAGGAATTCGGCGATGGTCTGGAAGCGGAGTTTGGGATCGATCCGGACGACCTTGCCCTGAGAAAAGTCCGAGACGTACATGTTGCCGAGCGCGTCGAAGTCCACGCCCGTCAGGTTGCCGAACCGGGCGTTGAAGTAGGATTTGGCGAAGAGGACCTTCACGATGCCCTCTTTGGTGACCTCCAGGATCTTGCCGCTATTCCAACTGACCACGACCAGCGCGCCGGTCGCGGGATTGACGGCCAGGCCGTGGGGGCCAGCCAGGGCTGGATCCTTCACGAGGACCGTGGGCTTGGTACTGCGACGCGTGTCAACTTTCAAGATCGCGTCAGCTCCAGCGTCCGCGATGTAGAGTGTACCCAGTCCATCCGTGGCCAGGCCGGTCAGAAAGTCCGCCGGGACAGCTGACAGGTCGAGCTCGCCGAGCGCGCGCCCGGTGTCGGCGTGGAAGCGCCGGACCTGATCGATGTCGGAGACGTACAGAGTCCGGCCGATGACGGCCAGGCCCTGGGGCGCATGGAGCGTGACGCCATTCACTCCCCCTTCGATGAATTTCAGCTTGAGGATCCGGCCTTGATCGTCGAGCTTGGTGATGAAGCCGTTGTTGTCATGCTCGGTCGGCTGGCCGTTCTCGTTCGAGATGAAGTAGCTGCCCGTCGCTGGGTCCACGATGAAGCCGGCGGGGTTCTTCAATCCGGTCACCTGCAGAGCGACAGCAACGCCGCTGGGGAGGATCGAGAGGAGAACTGCCGTGAGAATGAGCCCGGCAATGCGCACAACATCTGGCACGCGCGCACTCTACTACGATCCTTGACTCCAAACAAGAGCCCTTGTTATTCTGCGCCTCGCATGAGAGATTGCTCGCTCACCGAGCAGAAACGGGGTGGTGATGCCCGCACAACTCATCGATGGCAAAGCGCTCTCGCAGGCAGTCCGGGAGCAGATCGCCAAAGACGCCGCGGCGCTTCTGGCGCGGACCGGCATCAAACCGGGCCTGGCGGCGATTCTGGTGGGCGACGATCCGGCCTCTCACCTGTACGTCAAGAATAAACAGAAAGCCTGCGAAGCGGTTGGGATCTATGTCGCGGACCACAGGCTGCCGGCCTCGACCAGCCAGGCCGACCTGCTGGCGCTGATCGACAAGGTCAATCGCGATCCGCGGATCCACGGCATCCTGGTGCAGCTCCCGCTCCCCAAACAGATCGACAGCCAGGTTATTCTCAACGCCGTTTTGCCGGAGAAGGACGCCGACGGCTTTCATCCCTACAACATGGGCCGGCTGGTGGAGGGCACCCCGATCTTCGAAGCCTGCACCCCGCGGGGCGTGATCAAGATGATCGAATCCACGGGCGTCGGCATCGCAGGCAAGCGGGCGGTGGTGGTGGGCCGGAGCAACATCGTGGGCAAGCCTGTGGCCTTGATGCTGCTGCACCGACATGCCACCGTGACGATCTGCCACTCCAAGACGAATGATTTTCCGGCGGTCTGCCGCGAGGCCGACATTCTGGTCGTGGCCATCGGCAAAGCCAAGTTTGTGACGGCGGACATGGTGCGCGAAGGCGCGGTGGTCGTGG
>DASQRT010000114.1:0-6653 GCA_035642795.1 Nitrospirales bacterium | reverse complement strand
GGTTCGGCGTGATGACCGTCGCGCCCTTGTACCGGCTGATGTGGGCGACCTTGGGGTCCACGATGACGGGCACGTTGTGCCGGTGGGCCAAGTCAATAACATCGGTCATCACGCGAGGGGTCACCACACCCTTGGCATAATCCGAGACCACCAGGGCCGACGCCGAGCGGATGCACGCCGCCACGTACCGGCAAATCCGCGCCTCCAATGCGCCGCTGATCTGCTCGCAGTGCTCGATGTCAAATCGCACCAGTTGCTGGTTGTGCGCCACGACCCGCGTTTTCTTGGTCGTGGGGCGTGCGTGGTCGGCCAGGATGCCGTCGCGCCCGACCCCCTGGCTCTCCAGCACCTGGAGGAATTGCCGGCTGCCCTCGTCCGTGCCGACCACCCCGCAGAGGTCGACCCGCCCGCCGAGCGCCTTGATGTTGTTGGACACGTTGGCCGCGCCGCCGAGCTGGAGCGTCTCCGACGCCACGGCCACCACCGGCACCGGCGCTTCGGGTGAGATCCGGCTGACCTGGCCCCAGATGTAATGGTCCAGGATCAAGTCGCCGACGACCAGGACCTTCCCGTTTTTAAACTTCTTAATGTAGGACCGCAGGACGTCGCTCTTCATCGGATCGTCTTCCCCAGGCGCTCCCAGCGGACCCAGTTCGCGACCGACCCTTGCCCGTTCCAGGACCAGTAGATCAAGAACGCCTTGCCCTTGATCTTCTCCAGCTTGACGAAACCCCAGAAGCGGCTGTCGAGACTCTGGTCGCGGTTGTCGCCCATGACGAAATAGGAGTCCGGAGGGACTTTCATCGGGCCGAGATTGTCGCGCGGTTGGACCTGGTGCGGGAGTATGTTCGGGTCCACGTGCTGGGCATAGGGCTCCACGAGGAGTTCCCCGTTGACCCAGACCCGCTTGTTGCGGATCTCCACCGTGTCGCCGGGCAGGCCGATCACGCGTTTGATGAAGTCCTTGCTCTCGTCCTCCGGAAACTTGAACACGATGATGTCGCCCCGTTGGGGTTCGGAGAACCGGACGAGGATCTTGTCCCAGTACGGCAGCTTGAAGTCGTACAGGAATTTCGTGACCAGGATGTGGTCGCCGATCGTGAGGGTCGGCACCATGGAGCCGGAGGGGATTTTGAAGGCCTGGACGACGAAGGTCCGGATGAACAGGGCCAGGATGATGGCGATGAGGATCGCCTCGCCGTACTCGCGCCAGAGGGGCTTGCTGCGGGCGGACTCGGTTCGCTCCCCCTCGGCGGAGGACGTGGTGATCGGCGCCGGCTCGATCGACGGAACGGCTAGTCCGTCACCTTCAGCAGAGCCAGGAAGGCCTCCTGCGGCACTTCCACCCGCCCGACCTGCTTCATCCTTTTCTTGCCTTCCTTCTGCTTCTCCCATAGTTTCCTTTTACGGGTGATGTCACCTCCGTAGCATTTCGCTGTGACGTTCTTCCGCATGGCTCCCACGGTCTCCCGTGCGATGATCTTGCTGCCAATGGCGGCTTGTATAGCCACCTCGAACATCTGGCGCGGGATATGTTCCTTCATCTTCTCAGCCACCTGCCGCCCGCGGACCACTGCCTTGTCGTGATGGACGATGAAGGACAGCGCGTCCACGCTCTCCCCGTTCAGCAGGATATCCACCTTGACGAGATCCGACGGCTGGTAGCCGATGATCTCATAGTCCAGGGAGGCATACCCCTGCGTCTTCGACTTCAGGCGATCGTAGAAGTCTAGCACAATCTCGTTCAGCGGCATCTCATACGTCATCATGACCCGTGTGGGGTTCAGGTAGGTCAGGCCCTTCTGCGTGCCCCGCCGCTCCTGACACAGGGCTAATAGATTGCCGACGTACGCTTCGGGTGTGATGATCGTGGCCTTGATGAACGGTTCCTCGAACAGTTCGATGTGGTTCGGCTCCGGCAGCTTGGTCGGATTGTCGATGTACAGTACCTCGCCCTTGGTCGTCGTCACACGATAGACGACGGTGGGTGTCGTGCTGATGAGCTCCAGCGCATACTCCCGTTCCAGCCGCTCCTGGATGATCTCCATATGGAGCAGCCCCAGGAACCCGCAGCGGAAGCCAAAGCCGAGCGCCAGCGACGTTTCAGGCTCGTACACAAAACTGGAGTCATTCAGCCGTAACTTCTCGAGCGCGTCCCGCAAATTCTCAAACAGATCGCTGTCCGTGGGATACAGCCCGCAGAAGACCATCGGCTTGGCTTCCTTGTATCCGGGATAGGGCTTCAACGTCGGACTGTCGGCCGCCGTGATGGTGTCGCCGATGCGCGTATCTCCGACGCGCTTGATGCCGGCCACCACGTAGCCGACCTCGCCGGTGGCCAGCCGCTCCGTTTTGACCCGCCTCGGCGTGAAGGTCCCGACCTCCTGGATCTCGAAAACCTTGCCGCTGCCCATCATGCGGACCTTCATGGCCGGCTCAATGGCGCCGTCCCCCACGCGCGCCAGGACCGTCACGCCCTGGTAGTTGTCGAACCAGGAATCGAACACGAGCGCCTTGAGCGGCCTGTCCGGATTGCCCGGCGGCGGCGGGATGCGTTTCACGACCGCCTCTAGCACATCTTTGGTGCCGGTCCCGGCTTTGGCGCTCGTCAGGACGGCGTCATGCGCGTCCAGGCTCAGCACGTCCTCGATCTGCCGCTTGGTCCCTTCGATGTCGGCGCTGGCCAGGTCCACCTTGTTGATAACCGGGATGACGGTGAGGTGGTTCTCAACCGCCAAGTGAGCATTGGCGATCGTTTGCGCCTCGACTCCTTGAGAGGCATCCACCAGGAGCAATGCGCCCTCGCAGGCGGCCAGGCTCCGGGAGACCTCATAGGTGAAGTCTACGTGACCTGGCGTGTCGATGAGGTTCAGGAGATACTCGTTCCCATCGTCGGCCTTGTACCGGATGGTGACCGTGTGGGCCTTGATGGTGATCCCCCGCTCGCGCTCCAGGTCCATCGCGTCCAGGATCTGCTCACGCGACTCCCGGGCGCTGATGGCCCCGGTGTATTCGAGCAACCGATCCGCGAGTGTCGACTTCCCGTGGTCTATGTGGGCGATAATGGAAAAGTTCCGGATCAGTGCCTGCAAATTGGGGGTCCTTTAAACTCCGAAGCTCGCTGATTATAATAATTTTCCCGCAGATTGTCAAAGACGAATCCCCTCCCTATAATGACCCATCTTCATGGCTTCCTCGACTCGCACCACGAGGCTTCAAGCGGACGATCACCGCTACCTCTGGCATCCCTTCACCCAACAGCGTGAGTGGGAGACAGAGCCGCCCCTTATCATCGAACGGGGCCGGGGCGTCTATCTCGAAGATACCGACGGTCACCGCTACCTGGACGGGGTCTCCTCGCTCTGGGTGAACCTCCACGGCCATCGCAAGCGGGAGCTGGACCGTGCGCTCGCGGCGCAACTGAAGAAGATCGCCCACTCCACGCTGCTGGGGTTGACCAACGTCCCTTCCATCGAGCTGGCGCGCCGGCTGGTAGCCCTCACGCCGCACGGGCTCACGCGGGTCTTCTATTCGGACGACGGCTCCACGGCGGTGGAAGTGGCCCTGAAGATGGCCTACCAGTACTGGCAGTTACGAGGCGGCCCTGACACGTCCAAGACGAGTTTCCTGCACCTGGGACAGGCCTACCACGGCGACACGCTCGGGGCTGTCAGCGTAGGCGGCATCCCACTCTTTCACGAACAGTTCAAGCCGCTCCTGTTCCCGACCTACGAGGCGCACGCGCCCTACTGTTACCGCTGCCCGCTGGATCTGACCTATCCGAAGTGCCGTGTGGCCTGCGCTGTTGCGGTGGAGGACGTGCTCAAACGGCACCATCAGAACATCGCGGCGCTGATTGTCGAGCCGATGCTGCTGGCGGCCGGGGGCATGATCACGATGCCGCCGGGCTACCTCACCAAGCTCCGCCGCTTGTGCACGCGCTATCGGGTGCTGCTGATCGCCGACGAAGTGGCCACCGGCTTCGGCCGTACGGGCCGGATGTTCGCCTGCGAGCACGAGGGCGTAAAGCCTGACCTCATGGCGATCAGCAAGGGGTTGACCGGCGGGTATCTGCCGCTCGCCGCCACGTTGACGACCGAGCGTATTTACCGGGTGTTCCTCGGTCGTTACGAGGAGTTCAAGACCTTCTTCCACGGACACAGCTATACGGGCAACCCGCTGAGCTGCGCCGTGGCGCTCGCCAACCTGGACATCTTTGCGCGGGAGCGCACGCTGCAAAAGCTCCGGCCGAAGATCGCGGCGCTCCGTCGCCTGCTGCAACCGCTTGGCGAGCATCCGCACGTCGGCGACATCAGACAACTCGGCTTTCTCGTCGGGATCGAGCTGGTGCGGGACCGGGCGACGAAGGAGCCCTACCCGCTAACCGAACGGATCGGCATGAGCGTGGCGGCGGAGGCCAGGCGGCTCGGCATGATCATCCGCCCGCTCGGCAACGTCGTCGTCCTGATGCCGCCGCTCAGCACGACGATGAAGGAGTTGCGCCAGATGGTGGAGATCGTGGCGACGGCGATAGGAACCGTTCTTACAGGGTCTCGCTCCACGGAGGGCTGACGGCAAAGGCAGCGTTGATCAGCCCCACATGGGAGTAGGCCTGGGGGAAATTCCCGCATTGAGTTTGGGTCGCCGGCAGGAAGTGTTCCGAGAAGAGCCCCAGGCTGTTCGAGGCGGCCATGACCCCGGCCAGGATCTCCTTCGCTTCTGCAGTTCGACCGAGCCGAGCCAATGCCTGGGCGATCCAAAAGGAGCAAATCACAAAGCCGGATTCCGGCTTTCCGAAATCGTCTTCGCGGACATAGCGGTAAAAGAGGCCGGTCGCCACAGTCCCATTCCGGACCCCCAGTTGGCTGACAATCTGGGTGGTCGTGGCTTCGCAGAGCTGCCGGTTGGGGTATCCGAGGATCGTGAGTTGCGACAGCGCGGCGTCGTAGCTATCATCCATTGGGCCGTTACGTACGGCCCCCCCTTTTGAGGCGCGGAGCAAGGCTTCCGCCGCGCGGATCCGCGCTCCCGCCAGGTCAAGCGATAATGAGGCGAGATGCCCGGCCTGTCGGATGCGTTCGAGGCGTTCCAGCCCGGCCCAGCACATGAGATTGGTGAACGAGTGCTCCTGCCAGCCGCTCCGGCTTTCCCAGAGCCCGGCGTCGGGCTGGCCGATGCTGCGTGCGCACAGTTGAGCCAGATAGGCGAGCAGCGCTTCGTGCTCCTTGGTCCGGAGGTCGAAAAACCGCTCGTCGAAAAAAATGGGTGCGAAGGCCAGGATCATTTCGCCGTACGCATCGTTCTGCGCCTGCTCCGCAGCCTCATTATTGCTCCGGACTGGCGTGCTCTGACGGAAGCCTTTCCAATTTGCATGCTCGGTTTCCGGCAGCGGTAAGCCCTGGCTCAAGGTGTACACGGGCCGCAGACGGTCTCGGGAGTGTTCGTGGGCGTGGGCGATGTTCAACAGGAAGTTGAGGAAAGCCTCCATTTCCTCAAAGTGGCCAAGGTTGTTGAACGCGGTCAACGCGTAGTAGGCATCCCGCAACCAGCAATAGCGATAGTCCCAGTTCCGCCCGCCGCCGGGTTGTTCGGGCAGGCTGGTCGTCAAGGCGGCCAGAATAGCCCCCGTGTCTTCAAAGCAGTGGAGCTTGAGCGCCAGCGCGGATCGGATGACTTGTTGCTGGTGCCACACCGGCACCGTGCAGTTCTTCACCCAGGTCCGCCAGTATCGCGCCGTCTGGTCGAGGAACTCATGCGTCACCTTCACCAGGTCATCCTCGATGCCCAACCCCCAGGTGAGCCCAAAGTATAATTTCTGCGTCAGAGCGATTGGAGTCTCCTCGCACAGATACGTCAGCGGCATGTTGGTGAGCAGACGGAGAACTTCTCCACGAATTTCAAAGCGGATGTGGCTGCTCCCGCGAATCGAGCGCACCGGTGCTTTGTCCCATCCGGACACAGGCCGGCAACTCACGACGACCGACGGATGCCCGGAGATGGCCTCCACGATGCGGAACAAGGCCGCCGGGCGGTACATGCGGCCGAACTGCTCGAACCGCGGGCAGAAGTCCGTGATCCGGAACGAGTCTCCGTTGTCGAGCAAGACGACAGTCTCGAGAATGTTGGTGTTGGGCAGATACCGCTGTGAGGTCTTGAGTTGTTCCGAAGCGGCCGGACTGGAGATCGCGAATCGCCCGCCGTCCGGGTCCAGGATGCCGCCGAACACCGGCGGACTATCGGGCCTCGGCAGGCACATCCAATCGATGGACCCCGTATCGCTGATGAGAGCGGAGACCTGGCAATTGCCTACGAGTCCGTAACGGTACATAATAGTAACAATATTCGATTGAGGTGGTAAAAGCAAACGAGGTTGTTTGGTATGCGATTATCGCTCCGGTTCATTCTTCCACTGGCGCTCGTGCTGGCGTTGATTGCGTATGCCGTCGTTCCGCTCGTTGATGCACTGACCTTCAAGTGGTTCGTCCGTGACCTGGAGAGCCGGTCGAAGCTGGTCGCCAGCACAATGGAGGCACCGCTGGCCGAACTGGTCACGTCGAAGTCGAAGGCCAAGATCCTCGCGTACTTTCGTAGGATCATCCAGGACGAGCGGCTCTATGCTCTCGGGTTCTGCGATCTTCAGAACAACCTGCTCT